>JANXXS010000269.1 GCA_025350505.1 Burkholderiales bacterium | reverse complement strand
TCGCGCGCCTTCTTGACCGCGTAGTAGTTGATGTCGATGACGTTGTCGAGCATGCGCATCGCCGTGGCGATGGTCTTCTTCAGCTTGACTTGGTCGAGCGCGCCGTTCTCGATGTGCTGGGCGAGGTTGACCGAGCCGAGGTTGCAGACCGCGATCTCGGTGTCGCCGGTGTTGAGCGTGATTTCGGTGCACAGGTTGCTCGAGTGCACGACGCCGACGTGCTGCTGCGGCGAGCGAACGTTGCAGGCGTCCTTGAAGGTGATCCAGGGATGCCCGGTCTCGAACAGCATCGTCAGCATCTTGCGCCAGAGGTCAGCGGCCTTCATCTTCTTGAACAGCTTGATCTCGCCGCGCGCCGCCTTGTCTTCGTAGGCGATGTAGGCCTGCTCGAAGGCCTTGCCGAACTTGTCGTGCAGATCGGGGCACGTGCTCGGCGAGAAGAGGGTCCAGTCGCCGCCTTCCATGACCCGCTTCATCAGCAGGTCGGGCACCCAGTTGGCGGTGTTCATGTCGTGCGTGCGCCGGCGGTCGTCGCCGGTGTTCTTGCGCAACTCGAGAAACTCCTCGATGTCGAGGTGCCAGCTTTCCAGGTAGGCGCAGACCGCGCCCTTGCGCTTGCCGCCCTGGTTGACCGCGACCGCGGTGTCGTTGACGACCTTGAGGAAGGGCACGACGCCCTGGCTCTTGCCGTTGGTGCCCTTGATGTAGCTGCCGAGCGCGCGCACGTTGGTCCAGTCGTTGCCCAGGCCGCCGGCGAACTTGGAGAGCAGCGCGTTTTCCTTGAGCGCCTCGTAGATGCCGTCAAGGTCGTCGGAGACGGTCGTGAGGTAGCAGCTCGAGAGCTGCGAACGGCGCGTTCCGGCGTTGAACAGGGTCGGCGTCGAGCTCATGAAGTCAAAGCTCGAGAGCACCTCGTAGAACTCGATGGCGCGCGCCTCGCGGTCGATCTCGCCGAGCGCCAGACCCATCGCCACGCGCATGAAGAAAGCCTGCGGCAGCTCGATGCGGGCTTCGTCGATGTGCAGGAAGTAGCGGTCGTAAAGGGTCTGCAGGCCGAGGTAGTCGAACTGCAGGTCGCGGTCGACCTTCAGCGCCGCGCCGAGCCTGGCGAGGTCGAACTGGAGGAGCCTCTCGTCGAGCAGCTCGGCCTGCACGCCCTTCTTCACGAACTGCGGAAAGTAGTCGGCGTAGCGCGCATGCATGTCGGAATGCAGCAGTTCCTCGCCGAGGATCTCGCGCCGGATCGTGTGCAGCAGCAGGCGCGCCGTGGCGCGCGTGTAGCCGGGGTCCTTCTCGATCAGGGTGCGGGCGGCGAGGATGGCGGCCTTGTGCACCTCGTCGATGGGCACGCCGTCGTAGAGGTTGCGCTTGGTCTCGGCGAGGATCGGCTCGGGCCGGACATCGGCGCCGAGGCCGGCGCAGGAGGTCTCGATCAGCGTCTGCAGACGCGCCGCGTCGAGCGGCACGCGGTTGCCGCGGTCGGTGACCATCAGCACCGGCTCCGCCTTGGCGGCGACCGGCGCCTGCTTCGCGCGCTCCTGCGCGCGGCGCTCGCGATAGAGCACGTAGGCCCGCGCGACCTCGTGATGGCCGCCGCGCATCAGGCCGAGCTCGACCTGGTCCTGCACGTCTTCTATATGGAAGGTGCCGCCGCCGGGACGCGAGCGCAGCAACGCGCGGACCACCGACTCGGTGAGACCGTCGACCGTTTCGCGCACGCTCGCCGACGCCGCACCCTGGGTGCCGTGGACCGCGAGAAACGCCTTCATCAGGGCGACCGCGATCTTGTTCGGCTCGAACGAAACGACCGCGCCGTTGCGGCGCAGGATCTGATAGCCCTGGTACGCGGACACGGCCGGTGCCGGCCGCGCGGCGGGGCGCGGCACGGCGGCGGTCGAGGGCGTCGCCTGGGCGGGGGTAGCTTGCATTGAATCTCCTCTGGAGAACTTCGGCTGGCGCGTTGCCGCCGAGGTCTGGTGTTGTCGCCGATTCGGGTGTTCGACCGTCTTTCGGACTATGAATTCAGGGTCTGGACGAAAGATCCAGCATAGCATCGCTGGACACTATATCTGGGGTCAATGTTGCCAACAAGCACTACCTATAGCGTATCAACCCGTACATTTTTCACGGTATAAATTCCACTGAGAGGTCGTGGGCTCGGCGCGCGAGTGCTCCCCAGTCGAAGCCCGCGCCCGGGTCGTTTTTGCGGCCCGGCGCGATATGCGAATGGCTGGTCACGGCGCGCACCGCATAGCGCGCAGCGATGCTCGAAAGCGTGGCCGCAAGACGCTCGTACTGGGCGTTTTCGAAGTCGTCGCCTTCCAGCCCTTCGAGCTCGATGCCGATCGAGAAATCGTTGCAATCGGCGCGCCCGCGCCAGCTCGATGCGCCGGCGTGCCAGGCGCGTTCGTCGCACGAGACGAACTGCAGCAAGCCGCCGTCGCGACGCACCAGGAAGTGAGCGGAAACACGCAGCGCGGCGATGGTTTCGAAAAACGGATGCGCGCCGGCATCGAGACGATTCGTGAACAGCCGTTCGATCGCTTCGCCGCGGTATTCGCCGGGCGGCAGGCTGATCGAGTGCAAGACGACGAGATCGATCTCGGCCCCGGCCGGACGCGGCCCGAAGTTCGGCGAAGCGACGCGCCGGGCGCCGCGCAGCCAGCCCGCCCGCCACACGGAGTGCGGCGCTGCCGGCCGCAGCTGGCGGCGCGTCACTCGCGGTCGGTGCCGGCGAGATCGCCGCCGACGTTGACGTTCAGCCGCGCCATGCGATAGCGCATCTGGCGCAGCGACAGGCCCAGGCTGATGCCCGCCGCGGTCCGGTTGTAGCGGTGATGCTCGAGGGCGCGCACCAGGATCTCGCGTTCGACGTCGTCGAGGTAGCTGGCCAGATCCTTGGGCAAGGGTTCTTCGACCGGCAAGGCCGGCGACAGGGCGCGCTCGGCTTCGCTCGCCTCGGTCGGCAGGCGGTCCAGCTCCTGGGCCGCGCTGTCGGTGAAGACCGATTCGGGCAGGTCGAGGTCGTAGACGTCGAGCTCCTCGCCGCCGGACAGCGCGACTGCGCGATGCAGCATGTTCTCGAGCTCGCGCACGTTGCCAGGGAAGGGATAGCGGGCGAGATGGACGAGCGCGTCGCGCGTCAGGCGCGGCGCCGGCCAGACGCCGGCATCGCGGGACAGCCGCTCGAGCACGCGCTCGCTGATGCCCATCAGGTCTTCCAGGCGCTCGCGCAGCGGCGGAACGCGGATCTGGATCACGTTCAAGCGGTAGTAGAGATCCTGGCGGAACTGGCCGGCCAGGACTTCCGCGCCCAGGTCCTTGTGCGTGGCGCTGAGCAAGCGAACGTCGACCGGCTGCTCGGTCACCGCGCCGACCGGCCGCACCGAGCGCTCCTGGATCGCGCGCAGCAGCTTGGACTGCATCGACAGGGGCAGGTCGCCGATCTCGTCGAGGAACAGCGTGCCGCCGTTGGCGGCCTGAAAGAAACCCTCTCGATCGTCGTTGGCGCCGGTGAATGCGCCCTTGCGATAGCCGAAGAACTCGGCCTCGAGCAGCTGCTCGGGGATGGCGCTGCAGTTGACGGGGACGAAGGGCATCGCGCCGCGCGCGCTGACCTCATGGATGGCCCGTGCCACCAGCTCCTTGCCCGTTCCCGACTCGCCGGCGACGAGCACCGGCGCCATGCTGCGCGCCACTTTCTCGACGAGCGAGCGCACCTGCTGCATCGCCGTCGAGTTGCCGGCCATGCGACCGAGCGCCTGGCTCACCGGAACGGCCACCGGCGCGACGACCGTACGTACCGGACGCGGCGGCGGCACGGCGCGATGCTGCTCCGAAGGCAGGCTGGCCGGATCGACCGTCGGGCCGCCGCCGCCGCGCCCGAGCGCCGACGCGACGACGCCGCGGAACTGCTTCAGGTCGACCGGCTTGGTCAGATAGTCGTAGGCGCCCGCCTTGAGCGCCTCGACCGCGTTTTCGGACGAGCCGTAAGCGGTGATGACGATGGCCTTTTCGCGCCGGCCGCTTTCTTCGAGCCAGTGCAGCACATCGAGGCCCGAGCCGTCGGGCAGGCGCATGTCGGTAATGACGGCGCTGTAGGTCCGGTCCTTGAGATGGAGCAGGGCTTCCTGAACCGTGCCGGCGGTGTCGAGGTCGTAGCCCTCGCGCAGCAACGTCAGCTCGTACAGCGTTCGCAGATCGGGTTCGTCGTCGACGACGAGCAGGCTGAAGTGCGAGGCGGTTGTCATGAAGTGAGGTGCAGGCGGGCTTCCGAAGGTTGCAGGGCGACGCGACGCACGTCGACGAAGAACTCGTTGCGGTGCGGCGCGTCGGGCGGCAGCAGGCGATAGTCGATGCGCGCCCCGTATCTCTCGCAGAGCTCTCGGCAAATGTAAAGGCCCAGACCCGCGCCGCGGCTGCGTGTCGAGAAAAAGGGCTCGAACAAATAGGGTTCGACGTCGGCCGGAATCGGCGCGCCGTCGGACAGGACGCTGAATTCGGCGTGCGCTTCGGTGGCGGCGCGCAAGGTCAGGAGGATCGCTCCCGGCCGGTGACTGGCGTACCGCCGCGCGTTGTCGAGCAGGTTGACGAGAACGCGGCGCAGGTGCTCGGCGTCGAACATCACGCCGATCGGCTCGCTCGGCAGCTCGACGCGCAGGACGCTCTGTTCGCCGAGCTGCACACCCGCCGCCTGCGCCCACTCGCCGCACACCTCGGCGAGCTGAGCCGTCGCGTCGATCGCGCCGACGTCCTGGACGCGCCCCGGCGCCACCTCCATGACGTCGTCGACGATGCGCTTCAGCCGCTCGACGTTCTCGGTCACCATGCGCATCAGCTGGCGCTGCCCCGGATCGGTCGCGTCTTCGGTGAGCAGCGCGTTGGCCTGGGCGATGGCGGCGAGCGGGTTTCGGATCTCGTGCGCGATGCCGGCCGAGACGCGGCCCATCGCGGCCAGCTTTTCCTGGCGGCTGCGCGCCGCGACGCTGCGCACGTCCTCGAGGAAGAGCACGCACACCTCCTCGCTGGCGCGCGGCTCGCGCTTCCTCGTGAAGCGGACGCGAACGCGCAGGGTGCGGTGCGAGTCCGGCGCGAACTGCAGCGGCACGTCGCGCCCCGCTTCCGGCCAGGCCGCCTCTGCGAACGCGCGCTCGACGGCGTCGACGAGCGCGCCCCAGGCCGGCACGCCACGCAACTGGAAGGGCGCGGCGCGGCTCATGCCTTCGGGCGCGAGCAGGCGACGCCCCGACGGATTGGCGGCGCGCACCTTGCCGCCACGGTCGACGACGAGCACGCCGTCTTCCATCTCCTCGATGACGAGGCGGTTCAGCGCCGCCTGTTGGCGCGCCATCTCCAGGCTGCCGCGCGCGCTCAGCTCCTCGCGGGCGAGCCGCCCGGCCAGTTCGCCGGCGAGCACGGTGATGACGAAAAAGCCGCTGCCGGCGAGGCCGGCCTGCGTCATGAGCAAGGTCGCGTCGCCGCCCGAGAGCAGGCCGACCCAGGCCGTGCCGAGCAAGGCCAGCGTCGCCAGCGCCGCGGTGGCGAGCGCGAGCACGCGCGGCGTCAGCACGCCGGCCATCAGCACCGGCAGGACGAGCAGCGCCACGTAGTTGAAGCTCGATCCGGGCGAGGCGAGATGCAGGCCGGTGAAGAAAACCAGATCGGCGCCGATCGTCGCGATCCATTGCGGGCTGCGCAGGCGCGCCAGCGTGTGCGGCGCACCGGGCCGGCGAAAGCGCGGCAGCAGCCACATGCTGATGGCGAGCGTGGCGAAGGCGACGCTCAGGGCGACGATCGGCACGG
Organism: Burkholderiales bacterium; assembly: GCA_025350505.1. Classification (GTDB taxonomy): domain Bacteria; phylum Pseudomonadota; class Gammaproteobacteria; order Burkholderiales; family Burkholderiaceae_C; genus Schlegelella_A. Next base: position 1,237 of record JANXXS010000269.1, on the reverse strand, counting down.
TCGGGCGCAGGCCGAACACGCCGCCCACCACCAGCGTCGCGACGAGGGCGACGCCGAGCGCCGCGCGCGCGGCGATGAAGGCGCGATAGATGCGCTCGAAGGTCGTCGAGGCGACCTCGCGCGAGGGCCGCCGCGCACGGCCGGGCTGCTGCGCGTCGCTGTGCCACGAGGCGGTGAAGTGCGACTCTTCGTTCTGCGACGTGGTGTCGCCGGTCGGGCCGAAGGCGCCGAACCAGGACTCGTCGGCGAGCGGAGCCGGACGGGTCGAGCGGGGCAGCTCGGCGGCGCTCACGGCAACGCCCTCGACGCCGGCAAGCTTCGCGCCGGGCCGCGACGGCCACACCCGCGTCGGCTCGGCGTGCTCATTTGTCGCCCGGCGCCGACTGCTCGAAGACGGTGCGATGCGCTTCGCTGCAGAACACGCCGCCGCGGCCGGGCAAGGCTTCGTCGCGCGGCAGGTGCACGCCGCATTTGGCGCAGGTCAGCATCGGCTGCGGCTCGGTCGCAGGACGCGCACCGGGCGGCGGCGTGGGCTTGCGACGGCGGGTGCCGCCGCGCAGCAACCAGAGGAGCACGAAGACGGCAACGAGAAAGAGCAGGATCTTCATCAGGTCATCGGCGGCGCGCGATGCAGCAGTACCTCGAGCACGAAGCGCGAGCCGACGTAGGCGAGCAGCAGCAGCACGGCGCCGGCATAGAGCCATCCGGCCGCCTTCGGTCCGCGCCAGCCGAAGGCCCGACGGCCGGCGAGCAGGCCAGCGAAGACGAGCCAGCCAAGGATCGAGAAGACCGCCTTGTGATCCCATCGCCACGGGTTGGCGAACCATGCGCCGAGGACGATCGCGGCCGACAGGACGATGAAGCCGGCGGCGACGAAGCGAAAGGTCAGGCGCTCGAGCCGCAAGATCGGCAAGCCTTGCGCCGGCGCCTCGGCGACCGGCGCGGCGCGGCGCATCTGCCGCTCGGCGCGATTGAGCAGCAGGGCATGCAGCACGGCAACGCCGAACAGGCCGTATGAGGCGATACCGAGCAACCAGTGCAAGGGCGCCCAGATCGACGCCGCCTGCGGGTGGACCTGCCCCGGATAGATCCAGGCGAGCACGACGACGACGACGCCGCAGGCCGCGAGCGCGCGCCGCGCGCCGGGCAGGGGCACCGATCGACTCTCCAACTCGTAGACCGCGAGCACGAGCCAGAGAGTCACCGACAGGGCCGGTGCGAAGCCGAAACGCGCGCC
>JANXXS010000245.1 GCA_025350505.1 Burkholderiales bacterium | reverse complement strand
CGCAACGACTTCATCTGCGCCGCCAAGGCCGATGCCCTCATCGCCTTCGTCGGCTGATCTCGAAGGCCGGGTCGTCTCGGGGCACGGCCGCCACGTCGTCGTCGAGGCGGCCGACGGCAGCCGCGTCCTCTGCCACGCACGCGGCAAGAAGGCCGAATACGTGGTCGGCGACCGCGTGCTCTGGCAACGCACCGGCGACGAAGGCGTGGTCGAGGAAACGCTGCCGCGCACCAACCTCCTCTATCGGCAGGACGCCTGGAAGACCAAGGCCTTCGCCGCCAATCTCGACCAGCTGCTCGTTGTCGTCGCCGCCGAGCCGGTCTTCAGCGAGTCGCAGCTGGCGCGTGCCCTGATCGCTGCGCAGGCTGCCGGGATCGCGGTGCGCGTCGTCCTCAACAAGCACGACCTGCCCTCATGGGCCGCCGCTGAGGCGCGCCTCGCGCCGTATGCGGCGATGGGCGTCGACATCATCGGCGTGGCGTTGAAGAAGGCGCCGGCGCAAGCGCACGCGCGGCTGGCACCGCTGCTCGCCGACCGGACGACGCTGGTGCTCGGCCCCAGCGGCGCCGGCAAGAGCACGCTGGTCAACCTGCTCGTCGCCGATGCGAAGGTGCAGGTCGGCGAGATCTCGGAGGCCCTCAACACCGGGCGGCACACGACGACGGCGACGCACTGGTACTGGATCGACGCCGCGCGGCGCAGCGCCCTCATCGATTCACCCGGCTTTCAGGAGTTCGGCCTGCGCCAGATCGCCGCCAACGAACTCGCCGTGCTGATGCCCGATCTCGCCGCCCATGTCGGCGAATGCCGCTTCTACAACTGCACCCACCTGCACGAACCCGGCTGCGGCGTTCTCGCCGCGCTCGAACGCGGTGAGATCGCCGAGTCGCGCTACCGCATCTATGGTGAGGTACTGGCCGAACTGCGCCGCTGATCGACGACTGAACCTTTTCCAGCAGATTGGCATTAACCTCCGAAGGAGAGGACTCGATGCTTCGCAGAGTTGCCGGCCCACAATTTCGGACGCCGCCGGATCCGCGCCGCAGCGCCGACGCGCAGGACGCGGCGCTGATCACCCGTGTCGCGGGCGGCGACCTGCACGCCTTCGAGGCCTTCTACCGCAGCTACCACGTTCGCATCGACCGCTTTCTCGGCCTCATGACGCCGCGTCGATCGGTGGTCGAAGAAGCGCTCAACGACACCATGCTCGTGGTCTGGCGCCGGGCCGCGAGCTTCAACGGCCAGAGCAAGGTGTCGACGTGGGTCCTGGCGATCGCCTATCGCACCGCCCTCAAGGCCCTGCGCAGCCAGGACGAGCCCGCCGCCGAGCCGGAGGCGGACGGGCTCCCTTCCGGTGACCTCGGGCCCGAACAGCAGCACAGCGATCGGCAGAGCCGAGCCGCGCTGGCGCGGGCACTCGCAGGTCTGTCGAGCGAACAACGCAGCGTTCTCGTCCTCACCTACTTTCACGATCTGCCCTATGCCGAGATCGCGCAGATCGTCGAATGTCCGGTCGACACGGTGAAGACCCGTGCCTTCCACGGCCGACGCCGGCTGCGCGCGCTGTTGTCCGGTCAATTGCAGGACTGGTTGTGAAAGCCCGCATCCTCGCCCTCGACAGCGACGAGCACCGCAACGTGCAATCGCTGCTGCCCTGGTACGCCAATGCGACGCTCGACGCTGCTGAAACGACCCGGGTCGACGCCCACCTGGCCCAATGCGAGCGCTGCCAGGCCGACGTCGATTTCCAGCGTCATCTGCGTCGCCACCCTGGCCTGGCCGAACCCGGCGGCCAGATCGATCGTGGTTGGGCCGCGTTGCGCGTCCGCCTCGAACCGCCGGCCCCGACGCAGCGCGCTGCCGCGGCGGCAACGTGGCACCGAGCGCGCTGGCTGCCCTTGGCCCTCGGCGTTCAGTCCGGGCTCGTGCTCGCACTGGCGCTGGCCCTGTGGCTACCGGCTCGGCAGGCCGACTACCGCACCCTCGGTGCGGCGTCGAGCGCACCGACGGCGAACGCGCTGGTCGTGTTCCGCCCCGACGCCACCGAGGCCGATATCCGCAAGGCGCTGCGCGCCTGCGACGCTCGCCTCGTCGGCGGGCCGACCGTCACCGACGCGTACCTGCTACGCCTGCCCGACCTCGACGCGCAGGCGCTCGCCCGGTTGCGCGCACAGCCGGCGGTGGCGCGCGTCGAATCGCTCGAAGGCGAGCCGGCGCGATGAGAACAGCGATCCTGGCTGCGCTGATCACGCTGCTGATCGTGCTGGGCATTGCCCCGGCCGCGCAGGCCGCCGAACCGGCCACCGCACCCGCTGACCCGAAGCAGCAGGTGCTGGTGCTGCTGCACTTGCCGGCGGCACACTTTCGCGCCGACGGCAACTATGCGAGCGGCTATGCCGACGCCAGCGGGCGGACGGCAAGGCGACGCGTTGCCGCCGCGCTGGCGCGGGCGCACGGGCTCGGCCTGAGGACCGATTGGCCGATGCCGAACATCGGCGTCGACTGCTATGTGATGGACGTGCCCGCCGAGCGCCATCCCGACGACGTCGCCTTGCAGTTGAGCGGTGATCCGCGCGTCGAATGGGCACAGGCCGTGCACCTGTTCCAAGCCCTGGCCCACGACGACCCCTTGTTTGCCATGCAACCTGCAACCGCTGCCTGGCGCCTTGCCGAACTGCACGCCGCGGCCGGCGGGCGCGAGGTGCGCGTGGCCGTCATCGACAGCGGCATCCAACTCGATCATCCCGACCTGGCCGGGCAGGTCTCGGCCAGTCTGAACATGGTCGCCGGACAGCCCTATCGCGCCGAAGCGCACGGCACCGCGGTGGCCGGAATCATCGCCGCCCGCGCCGACAACGGCGTCGGCATCGCCGGGGTCGCTCCGCAGGCGCGCCTGCTTGCCCTGCGCTCGTGCTGGCAGGAGTCGGCTGCCGAGTCGCTGTGCACGAGCCTGACGCTGGCCCTGGCGCTGAACGCCGCCATCGACAGGGGCGCGCAGGTCATCAACCTGAGCCTGGGTGGGCCGCCCGACCGCCTTGTCCAGCAGTTGATCGAGGCGGCGCTGGGACGCCGCATTGCGGTCGTCGCGGCGGTCGATCGGACCGCGCCCAAGGGCGGCTTTCCGGCGGGGCTGAAAGGCGTCGTCGCGGTCATCGACGAAGCCGCCACGACCGCACCTCCGGGCACGCTGATCGCGCCAGGGCGTGACATACCGACGACCTTGCCGGGCTCCCGTTGGGCGACCGTCTCGGGAGCCTCCTACGCGGCCGCCCACGTCAGCGGCCTGTTGGCCTTGATGATCGAGTTGCGCACACGCGTCGGGGCCGGGCCACCGATCGCTGCCGACTTGGTGGCCCGGGCCGACGGCAGCATCGACGCCTGCGCCAGCCTGGCTCGCGCCGGCGCCGCCTGCGTGTGCGCCTGCGGCCCGGCCGCCGCTGCCGATTCGCTCGCACCGCATTGATGGGCCTCGCCTGGCTGCGGCGAGGCCGGCGCCTGGCCCTCGGACTCTTTTGCCTGACGTCGGGCGCGTCCGTCCAGGCGCAATGGAGCACCAGTCTGTCGGCCGACTCCGACTACCGTTTTCGCGGCGTCTCGCTGAGCGAGTCGCGGCCCAGTTTGCGCGCGGCGCTCAACTACGACGCGCGCAATCGCTGCTATGGCGGAGCCTCGGCCACGCGGGTGGGACTGGCGCGCGGCGACCGCTATGCCCAATTGCTCGGCTATGCCGGCTGCGTCGTTGCGACAAGCGCCCACCCGATCGAGCTCGGCGCCACCTTCTCCCACTTCACCGGCAATTCGAGCTACGACTACGCAGAGGTCTACGTCGGGGTGCTGGCCGAGCGCTGGAACGCACGCCTGCATTTCGCGCCCGACTACTTCGGCCGACACGTCTCGACCGTCTACGCGGAACTCGATTCGCACCTGCTGCTGAACGAGAGCCTGCGCCTGTTCGGCCACTTCGGCGCGATCACCCGGATCGGCGGACCGCGCGGCGACGACGCGAACCGGACCCGGATTGATGCGAGCGTCGGCGCCGGTTTGGCGCTGCGTGAGTTCGACCTGCGCATCGCCGGCGTTGCCGCCAGCCGCGGCGGGCCATACCCTGCCGTCTACGAAAGGCGTCGCGCGGCGTGGCTGGCCAGCGTCTCCTGTGCGTTCTGAAGACATTCGTGCAAAAGCGCGCTTCCGGCAACGACGATGCCACGGCAGTCGCCCTGAACGCGTGCCGCCGCCGCCGGCTCAGCCGATCAGGTTGGCCAGCGAGAGCAGGGCGAGCAGCAACATCCAGAGCACGACCGAACGCCAGACCAGGCCGACGACGCTGCGCAGATGCGCGAGCTGCGGCACGGCGCCGGGCGTCGAACCCGCCGCCTCGGCGGACTCCGGCGGCGCGCCGGCCTCGAAGGTCTTGGCGCGATCGGGAGTAAGCCCCGGCGCCGATCCCCCGCCGAGGCGGACGCCGACAGCGCCGGCGGCAGCAGCCAGGATCACGCCTTCGTTGTCGTGTTTCCAGAGGCTCGCGTCGCGGCGCCAGCAGTTGACCGCCTCCTCGAAGTTGCCGACGACGGCAAAGCCCGACGCGGTGAGCCGGGCCGGCACATGGTCGAGCAGCTGGAACAGGCGCAGCGACAGGGCCATCAGCGTTTCGTTGGTCGCCAGCGCAGCGTCGCCGCTTTTGAAGGCCCAGTAGCGGCTCGCCAGCTCGGCCATGCGATAGAGCACCGCGCCGGCCGGGCCGAGGCCGAAGCTCGACAGCAGCACGAACCAGAAGAACACGCCGAAGACATGCCGATGCGCCGCCAGCAACGAGTGCTCGATGACGTGGCGCAGCAACTCGGACGCCGGCAGTTCGCTCGCGTCGAGATGGCGCCATTCGCTCAGCAGGCGCCGCGCCTCGGATTCGTCGCCGTGGTCGAGGGCGTCGCGGATGTCGGTGAAGTAGTGGCTGAACTGGCGAAAGCCGAGCGTCAGGTAGAGCACGCCGACGTCGAAGGCCAGGCCGGCCAGGCTGCTCAGCCGGTCGAGCGAATAAAAGAGCGCCCAGGCAAGGAGCGCCGGGGCAAGGGCGGTGACGCACCAGACGACCCAGGCGTGGCTTTCACGGCCGGCGTCGAAGTTGCGCGCGGTCCATCGCATCCAGCCGGTGAGCGCGTCGTGAATGACGTTGCCGCGCGGCAGCGGCTTGACTTGCTCGAGCAACAGGGCGAACAAGACAGCGAAAAAACTCATCGCGGTCGATCATAACGGCGGGGTTGCGCGCCACCTCACGCAGGCGACGCACGGCAGCCGGCGAGCGCCCGCTCAGGCCGAGAGAAAGCGGTAGAGGTTGCGCAGCATCGCCGCGGTCGCACCCCAGATGAAGTAGCGCCGCGGCTGCCCCTGGGCGTCGATGCCGGGCCAGGGGATGGAGAGAAACTCGCGACGCACGCCATCGATCTCGACGGCGTGGCGCTGGTGCTTCGAAGGGTCCATCAGCCACGCCAATGGCACCTCGAAGACCTCGGCGACTTCGTCCGGGTCGGTCTTCAAATCGAAGCCCAGGCGCACCAGGCCGACGACGGGGGTGACGACGAAGCCGGTGCCGGTCGTATAGGTCGGCAGGCTGCCGAGCACCTCGACCGAAGCC
>JANXXS010000206.1 GCA_025350505.1 Burkholderiales bacterium | reverse complement strand
ATCGAAGGACTGCACACCGAGACCGGGCCGGGCGTCTATGAAGTGGCGATCGCCTTCGGCGAGGCGCTCGAGCAGGCCGACCGGGCGATCCTCTTCAAGACCGGCGCGCGTGAGATCGGCGCCCGCTTCGGCATCATGCCGAGCTTCATGGCCAAGTGGAGCGCGGCCTATCCCGGCTGCAGCGGCCACATCCACCAGAGCCTCAAAGAGGGCAAGGACGGCAAGACCAATCTCTTCTACGACGAGAAGTCGCCGCGCAAGATGAGCGCACTGTTCGAAAGCTACCTCGCCGGCCAGGTCGCCTGCCTGATGGAGATGGCGCCGATGTTCTGGCCGACCATCAACAGCTACAAGCGCCTCGTCGACGGTTTCTGGGCACCGGTCAAGCCGACCTGGGGCATGGACAACCGGACCGCGAGCTTTCGCGTCATCGCCGGCAGCCCGAAGGCGACACGCCTGGAGACGCGCTGCCCGGGCGCCGACGTCAATCCCTACATCGCCATGGCGGCTGTGATCGCCGCCGGCCTCGAAGGCATCGAGAAAGGCTGGACGCTCACCGCGCCACCGATCACCGGCACCAACGAGGGCAGCGACCACATCCCGCGCGCGCCGCGCACGCTGATCGAAACGACGCGCGTCTTCCAGCAGTCGCGGGTTGCCCGCGACTGGTTCGGCGACGACTTCGTCGACCACTTCGCCGCCACGCGCGAATGGGAATGGCGGCAATGGCTCGACGGCGTGACCGACTGGGAACTCAAGCGCTACTTCGAGATCATCTAGGCCCTGAGGGAGTCACGAGCATGGGATGCCAGTTCAAGCAAGGCGGTGGCCTGTACTCGCGGCTGCGCATCGGCGCGGTGCTGCTGGCCGCGGGCGAGGGCCGGCGCATGGGCGGCGTCAGCAAGCCGCTGATACGGCTGCAAGGCGTGCCGCTGATCAGCCGGCATCTGGTCGCGCTCAGCGGTGCCGGTGTCGACGAGGTGGTGGTCGTCACCGGCCACGCACGCGAGGCGGTCGAAACGCAGATCCAGGGATTTCCAGTCACTCTGGCGCACAACCCCGCGTACGTTGAAGGGCAGGAAGGCTCGGTGCGGGTCGGCCTGGCCGCGTTGAGCGGAACCTTCGACGCCGTCTTCATCGTGCTTGCCGACCAGCCCATGATCGGCGCCGGCGACCTGACCGAGCTGATCGCCGCCTTCAAGAAGCGCCCGGCCGGCCACATCGTCGTGCCGGTCGTGGCCGGGCAGCGCGGCAACCCGATCGTGCTCGACGAGATCGCGCATGCGCAGATCCTGGCCAGCGACACCAAGCTCGCCTGCCGGCATCTGATCGCGCGTCAGCCCGAGCTCGTGCACGTGCACGAAACCGCCAACACCCGCTTCGTCGTCGATCTCGACACGGTCGAGGACGTGCAGGCGCTGGCCACGCGAACCGGCTGGCGCCTGGAGCTGCCTGAGCTCGAACCGGCCGGGTAAGCGCGCGGTTCGCCGGCGCTTCGCCGGCGGCATGATCGGGGCGTCGGCGCTGATCGCGCTTTCCTGCCGCGGCAAGGGCCGACGATGTCGAAGGAGAGGTTGATGCAACCCGCCGGTCCTCACGCTGAAGCGCAGCCCGCGCCCTCCGGCTCGTGGCTCTACATGCTCGAGCGATTCGACATCGGCCTGGTCCACATCGACCGCGACCTGCGCGTGGTCGGCATGAACGACTATGCGCGGCGCTGCCTGCCGGTGGAAGAAAAGCTCCCGTTCGGCAAGATCGTGACCTCGTTTCATCCCAAGGGATCGCGGGCGAAGGTGCAGTTCCTGATCGGCCAGGCCGAGTGCCCGGTGAACAATGCGCCGCCGATGACGATGATCATCAACATTCCCGAGCGGATGCTGATCGTCAAGGTGTCGAAGATAGCCGACGAGCGCGGCGTCACGACCGGCTACACGCTCGTGTTCCACGACATCACCGAGGTCATCAGCCAGGCGCCCGAATGGAAGGCGCCGCGCGACGCGCGCGACAGCGCCGCGCCGGGCAAGCGCATGCTGCGCAAGATTCCGACGACGCGCCAGCGCCGGATCCTCCTGCTCGATGTTCCCGACGTGTCGTTCATCCGCTCGGAAGGGCACTACACCTGGGTCCAGACGGCGCAGGGCAGCCACTTCTGCAATCTCAACATCGGCGACCTGGAAAGCCGGCTCGATCCCGGCCAGTTCCTGCGCGTGCATCGCAGCTACATCGTCAACCTCTCGCAGGTCAACGAGATCCTGCGCGAGGACGGGCACATGTCGCTGCGCATGGCGGGCTCGGAGCCGGTCGAGATCCCGGTGTCGCGCGCCAGCATGGCGGCGCTGCTCGATCAACTCGGCCTCACCGACGCGGCGCCGGTCAAGGCCTGAGGTCGACGATCCGTGCAGCGTTGCCGACGGTTCACGCAGCAGGACTGCCATTTGTGCAGCGCCGGCCGCGATTGATTACGCGCGGCGCCGAACCAGGATCGCCGTCTCTAGACTCGGACGCGATCGGCCCCGCTGGTGAATGTGCTCGGGGCCGCGAGAAGAACAAGACCGACAAGGAGACGCCATGATTCCGCGCGAATTCGACTATCACGCGCCCTGGACGCTGCCTGACGCGCTCGGCCTGCTGACGCAGTTCGGCGACGACGCCAAGCTGCTCGCCGGCGGCCACAGCCTGTTGCCGATGATGAAGCTGCGCTTCGCCCAACCCGGCCACCTGATCGACCTAGGCAGGATCGCCGAGCTCAAGGGCATCCGCGAAGCGGACGGTGTGCTGCGCATCGGCGCGATGACGACCGAAAACGAATTGATCTGGTCCAAGCTGCTGCAGGACAAATGCCCCTTGCTCGTCGAAGGCGCGCGCCTAATCTCCGATCCGCAGGTTCGCTACAAGGGCACGATCGGCGGCGACATCGCGCACGGCGATCCTGGCAACGACCACCCGGCGCTGATGATCGTGCTGGGCGCGTCGTTCGTGCTCAAGGGTGCGTCGGGCGAGCGCGTGCTGCCGGCCGACGGCTTCTTCCTCGGCGGCTACGCCACGCTCATGGAGCCGGGCGAAATCATGACCGAGATCCGGATCCCGGTTCCCGCGCCAGGCACCGGCTACGCCTATGCAAAGCTCAAGCGCAAGGTCGGCGACTTCGCGACCGCGGCCACGGCCGTGATGCTGCGCATGAAGGGCGGAACGGTCCAGGAGGTGGCCATCGCCTTGACCAACGTCGCCGCATCGGTGCTGCGCGCCACCGCCGCCGAGGCTTCGCTGCGCGGCAAGGCGCTCGACGACGTGTCGATCGCCGAGGCCGCTCGCTTGGCGATGAGCATCTGCGATCCGGTGGTCGATCAGCGCGGCGACGCCGAATACAAGACCGCGATGGCCGGCGAAATGACGCAGCGCGCTTTGCGCAGCGCCCACGCGCGCGCCACGCCCTGATCCGAATCACGAAGCGAGGAAACGACATGGCCAAGAAGCAAGCGGTTTCGTTCATGCTCAACGGCAAGGAGGTCGACGTGCTTGTCGAGCCGCGTGAGCTGCTGATCCACAGCCTGCGCGAGAAGCTCCAGCACACCGGTCCGCACATCGGTTGCGAGACCTCGCACTGCGGCGCCTGCACCGTCGATCTCGACGGCATGTCGGTCAAGTCCTGCACCGTGCTCACCGTGCAGTGCCAGGACGCCGACGTGCTCACCATCGAGGGCTTCGAGCAGGGCGGCGAGCTCAGCGCCGTGCAGGAGGGTTTCACGAAGGAGCACGGTTTGCAGTGCGGCTTCTGTACGCCGGGGATGATCACCCGCGCCTACCGGCTCCTCAAGGAGAACCCGAGCCCGACCGAGGAAGAGATCCGCTACTGGATGGCGGGCAATCTCTGCCGCTGCACCGGCTATCAGAACATCGTCAAGGCCGTGCAATACGCGGCCAGGAAGATGGCGACGGCAACCGCGACCGCCTGACGCTTCTTTCCGACAGTTCTTTCCGCACAGGAGACATTCGCCATGGCCGGTACCACCGACACGCTCGAGCGCGAGACCAAGCTTCAAGGCATGGGCGCTTCCCGGGGACGCAAGGAAGACGCTCGCTTCATCCGCGGCCGCGGCACTTATGTCGACGACATCAAGCTGCCCGGCATGCTGCACGGCGTGATCGTGCGCAGCCCGTATGCGCACGCGCGAATCAAGTCGATCGACAAGTCGAAAGCCCTGGCCGTGCCCGGCGTGATCGCGGTCCTGACCGCCGACGACCTGAAGCCGGTCAAGCTCGACTGGATGCCGACGCTCGGCAGCGACGTCCAGGCCGTGCTCGCCGGCGCGAAGGTCTGCTTCCAGCTCCAGGAAGTCGCGATGGTGATCGCCAGCGATCGCTACAGCGCCGCCGACGGCGCCGATGCGGTCGAGGTCGACTACGAAGAGCTGCCCGCGATCGTCGATCCGCATCTCTCGATGGCCGCCGATGCGGTGACGATCCGCGAAGACATCGCCGGCAAAGACGAGGTCGGGCACGGCAAGCGCATCCATCCGAATCACATCTTCACCTGGGAAGCGGGCGACAAGGAAGCGACCGACGTGGCCTTCGCGAGCGCCGCCGTGACGGTGAAGGAAGAGATCCTGAACCCGCGCGTCCACCCGTGTCCGCTCGAGACCTGCGGCTGCGTCGCCTCGTTCGACAAGGTCACCGGCCAGCTCACGGTCTACCTCACCTCGCAGGCGCCGCACCTGGTGCGCACGGTGGTGGCGATGCTCTCGGGCATCCCGGAGAGCAAGATCCGCGTCATCGGCGGCGACATCGGCGGCGGCTTCGGCAACAAGGTGCCGATCTATCCGGGCTACGTCGTCGCGATCGTGGCGTCGATCGTCACCGGCGTGCCGATCAAGTGGATCGAGTCGCGCATCGACAACATCTCGACCACCGGTTTCGCCCGCGACTATCACGGCACGGGCGAGCTCGCGGCCGACGCCGACGGCCGCATCAAGGCACTGCGCTTCACGGCGCTGGCCGACCATGGCGCTTTCAATTCGCACGTCTCGGCAACCAAGCTGCCGGCTGGTCTTTTCAGCATCTGCACCGGCTCGTACGACATCGCCAAAGCCTACTGCCGGGTCGACGCCGTCTACACCAACAAGGCGCCCGGCGGCGTGGCCTACCGCTGCTCGCTGCGCGTGACCGAAGCGGTGTACCTGATCGAACGCATGATCGACGTGCTGGCGCAAAAGCTCGGCATCGACAAGGCCGAGATCCGCCGCCGCAACTTCGTCAAGGCCGACAAGTTCCCGTACAACACCTCGCTCGGCTGGACCATCGACAGCGGCAACTACCAGGTCGCGCTCGAGAAGGTGTTGAAGGCAGTCGACTACGAGGGCCTGCGCAAGGAGCAGGCCGAAAAGCGCGCCAAAGGCGAGCTGATGGGCATCGGCATCTGCACCTTCACCGAGATCGTCGGCGCCGGCCCGACCAAGGTCTGCGACATCCTCGGCATCGGCCTGTTCGACAGCTGCGACATCCGCGTCAACCCGACCGGCAGCGCGATCGCCCGGCTCGGCACCATGAGCCAGGGCCAGGGCCACGCAACGACCTACGCGCAGATCATCGCCACCGAGCTCGGCCTGTCGTCGGACGAGATCCAGATCGAGGAAGGCGACACCGACAAGGCGCCCTACGGCGCGGGCACCTGGGGCTCGCGCTCGACGCCAGTGGGCGGCGCGGCGGCGGCGATGGCGGCTCGCAAGATCCGCGCAAAGGCGCAGAAGATCGCGGCGCACCTGCTCGAGGTCGGCGAGGGTGATCTCGAATGGGAGATCGACCGCTTCAAGGTCAAGGGCAACCCGGCGGCGAGCAAGACGATGAAGGAAATCGCCATGGCCGCCCACACCAGCAACCTGCCGGACGGCATGGAAAAAGGGCTCGACGGCACCGAGTACTACGACCCGCCGAACATGACGTTTCCGTTCGGCGCGTATGTCGCGGTGGTCGACATCGACCGCTACACCGGCGAGACCAAGGTGCGCCGCTTCTACGCGCTCGACGACTGCGGCACGCGCATCAACCCGATGATCATCGAAGGCCAGATCCACGGCGGGCTGACCGAAGCCTTCGCGGTCGCCTTCGGCCAGGCGATCCCGTTCGATGAGAACGGCAACCATCTCGGCAACAGCCTGATGGACTACTTCCTGCCGACCAGCATGGAAACGCCGCACTGGGAGACCGACCACACGGTCACGCCTTCGCCGCACCATCCGATCGGCGCCAAGGGTGTGGCCGAATCGCCGCACGTCGGCGGCATTCCGTGCTTCACGAACGCGGTGGTCGATGCCTTCGCGCACCTCGGCGTGACCCACATGGACATGCCGCACACTGCGTTTCGTGTCTGGCAGCAGTGCAAGGCGCTCGGCATCGACAAGCGATAGCAAGCAAGCGCGCCGTCGCGGCATGAAGGTCGAGATCGCGAAGTCGTATCCCATGCCGTGCACGGCGGACGTCGCCTGGGCGTTTCTGCAGGACATCGAATCGGTCGCGGGCTGCATGCCCGGCGCCAAGATCACCGAGCGGCTCGAAGCCAACCGCTACAAGGGCACGGTGACGGTCAAGGTCGGGCCGGCGACGATGTCGTTCCGCGGCGAAGTCGAAATGAAGGACATCGACGCGCCGGCGCGGACGCTGCGCCTGCTCGCCAAGGGAACCGACAGCACCGGGAGCTCGGGCGCCTCGATGAACCTGAGCGCGCGCGTCGATGCGGCCGAACCCGACCGGTCGACGCTCGTGGGCACGAGCGAGGTCTCGATGAGCGGCAAGGCGGCCGCGTTCGGTGGCCGCATGATGAACACTGTGGCAGATCAGATCCTGAAGCAGTTCGCCGACAACTTCGCGGCCCGGGTCGGCGCGATCCAGGCCGAACGGTCGGCCTCGGTCGAAGCGGCGAAGGAAGCGGCGGCGCCAACCCCGCCGCCGGTGACTGCGGAACTGAACGGGCTCGCCCTGGCCTGGGCGATCTTTCGCGACTGGCTGCGCGGCCTGTTCGGCAAGAAGGTGGCGTGAACCTTCCGGGCCAGCGCATGAACGAGGTCATCGAGCTGCAGCGCGAGCTGCAAGGCGCGGGTTACGTCGCCGAGCCCGCGCTCGCGGCGGCGCTGCTGCTGATGCTCGACCTCGGCCGGCCCTTGCTGCTCGAGGGCGATGCAGGCGTCGGCAAGACCGAGATCGCCAAAGCACTGGCCAGCGTGCGGCGGGCGCGATTGATTCGCCTGCAGTGCTACGAGGGGCTCGACGTTCACTCGGCAATGTACGAATGGAACTACCAGCGTCAGTTGCTGGCGATCAAGCTGCTCGAGCACGACGACCGGCCGGCGGCCGTCAAGGAGCAGGACATTTTTTCCGAGCGCTACCTGCTCAAGCGCCCGCTGCTCGAAGCGATCAGCTGCGAGCAGGCGCCGGTGCTGCTGATCGACGAGGTCGATCGCGCCGACGAGGCTTTCGAGGCTTATCTGCTCGAGCTGCTCTCGGACTTCCAGATGTCGATCCCCGAGCTCGGCACCGTGCGCGCGGTGACACGGCCGATGGTCGTCATCACCTCGAACGGAACGCGCGAGCTCTCCGACGCCTTGCGCCGCCGCTGCCTGTACCAGTACATCGACTATCCGGCCTTCGCCAAGGAACTGGCGATCGTCGAGATCAAGGTGCCGCAGGCGGCGGGCGAGCTGGCGCGCCAGGTCGTCGAATTCGTGCAGAGCGTGCGCCGCATGGAACTGCGCAAGCGCCCCGGCATCGCCGAGACGCTCGACTGGACGGCTGCCCTGCTGCGCCTCGGGCTGTCGTCGCTCGACGACGACGGTGCCGAGCGCATCCTCGATACGCTGAGCGCGCTCATCAAGACGCGCGAGGACCGGGCCGGGTTCACGCGCGATGTCGTCGCCCGGATCGCCGCCGCATGCTAAGCGTCGTTGCTTCTACCGCGCCCGACCCCGGCCTCGACCTGCGCGCGCGCCTGGCCGGCTTTGCCGGGTTTCTGCGCGCCAACGGCTACGCCACCGGCGGCGCCGACGGCGTCGGCGTGCTCGAGGCGACGATCCATACCGGCGTTCTCGATCCGCGGATCCTGCGCTGGAGCCTGCAGGCGCTGCTGTGCGGCCGGGGCGACGAATGGCGCCGCTTCGACACCTTGTTCGACGCCTATTTCCTGCCGCCGAACAAGACCGTGTTCGTCGACAGCAACGTCGCCGCGGCTGCCACCGGCGAGTCTCCCGGCGGCCAGCAGGACGGCAATGAAAGCGACCCCGCCGTTGCGACCGGCCATGGCGCCGACAGCGACGACGACGCCGGGGCCGGCCGCCACGGCGCGAGTCGCGACGAGGTCCTGGCGTCGACCGATTTCCGCGACCTGAACCAGGCCGAGCACGCCCGCGCTATCGAGGCGTTGATGCGTCGTTTCGCGCGGCGCCTGAAGCACCTGCGCTTGCGCCGCGAAGCGCGCTTTCATCATGGCCGCCGGCTCGACCTGCAGGGCACGATCCGGCAAAGCGTGGCCAGCGGTGGGACGCCGGTGCGGCTGGCTTGGAAGGAGCGGCGGCGCATCCGGCCGCGACTGATCCTGCTGCTCGACGTTAGCCGGTCGATGAGCCTCCACAGCTTCTTCTACCTGCGCCTGGCGCGTGCCTTGTGTGCCGAGCTGGCCGACGTTCATTGCTTCATCTTCCACACCCGCATGACCGGCGTCGCCGAGGCGCTGCGCGATCCCGATCCCTGGCGATCGCAGGAGCGGCTGCACCTTCTGGCCGCGGGCTGGGCGGGCGGCACGCGGATCGGCGAGTGCCTCAGCGACTTCAACCGCGATCACGGCGCCCGCCTGGTCCATTCGCGCACCGGCGTGATCGTCGTCAGCGACGGCTACGACACCGGCGAATCCGAACTGTTGTCGCAAGCGCTGGCGACGCTGCGGCGTCGCGCGCGGCGCTTGGTCTGGATCAACCCGCTGCTGAGCCAACCCGGTTTCACGCCCACAAGCCGCGGCATGCAGGCGGCCTTGCCTCATCTCGATCTGCTCGCCGCGGGGGCCGATCTGGCGAGCCTCGAACGGGTCCTGCCGCAGCTCATCGAGACACTGAGATGACCGGCGACGAGCTCATGGACATGGCGCGCGACCTGAACGGGCGCGGCGAAGCGTACGCGCTGGTCACGGTGGTTCGCGCCGTCGCGCCCACTTCCGCGTATCTCGGCGCCCAGGCGATCGTGCTGGCCGACGGGACCTTGCACGGCTGGATCGGCGGCGGCTGCGCCAAGGATGTCGTCATCGCCGCAGCGCAAGCCGCGATCGGCAAGGGCGAGCCCAAGCTCGTTCGCATCAGCAACGAGCAGCTCGAGCCCGAAGCCGACATCGAGCAGCGCAGCATGCAATGCGCCAGCAACGGCACGATCGAGCTGTTCATCCAGCCCTACAGCGTGCGCAGCGCGCTGTGCGTGCTCGGCCACACGCCGGCCGCCGACGAGGCGCGATTTCTCGCCGGGCGCTACCGGATCAGGCTCACCGAATCTGCCGACGAGGCGCCGGTGGTCCTGGTGGCGACGCAAGGCCAGGGCGACGAGGACGCGCTCGAGACTGCCTTGCGCAGTCGCGCCGACCAGGTGTTGATGATCGCGAGCCGGCGCAAGGCCGACAAGCTCCGTGCCGTGATGCGGATGCGCGGCGTCGACGAAGCACGGCTGGCGCGCCTGCAGGCGCCCGCGGGACCGGACGCGGGCGCCAAGACGCCGGGCGAGATCGCGCTGGTGGCCATCGTCGGCGTGCTCGCCTTGCTGCGCGGCCGGCCTGCCGAGCCGGCGCAGTCCAGGCCCGCCATTGGCGCATTGACTTCGCCGCTCGTCGCCGGCGCGCCGCCCGACGGAAAATTTATCAACCCGGTGTGCGGCATGGCCGTGAGCGCCGCCGGGGCGATGCACGTCGAAAGCTACGAAGACGTGTCCTACTACTTCTGCTGCGACGGCTGCTGGGCGACCTTTCGCAACGACCCCGCCAAGTACGCGGCGATCCATCTCGCCTCCCGCGCCGGGGCGGCGGCATGACGGCCTCGTTCGCGCCGCGTGCGGTTGGTCGGAGTGCCCCGGCGTTCACGTTGCCGGCGCCTCGGGCCATGATCGTGCTCGCGGCCTTCGGCATGGCGCTCGGCCTGCTGCTCGATACACGCACGCTGGCGCCGGGCGCCCTGGCGGCCATTTGCGGACCGTCAGATCGCGGCTTGTGGTCGGTGACGCAGTTGCACTGGGCCCTGTTGCCGTGGACCCACGCCGGCATGTGGGCTGGCGGTCTCGCGGCGATACCGGCGCTGCGCGCGATCCGGCCCGGCTGCCGCCGAAGATATTGCGCGCGCCTGGCGCAGAACATGATCTGCTCAGGATGGATGACGGTCGGCATGTCGGCCGGCGCGTTCGCGTTCGAAGGCATCGGTGCACCATCGATCGCACGCTCCGCGCTTGCCATGCTGGCCGGCATGGTCGTCGGAATGGCGACGAGCATCGGGCTGTATCGACTCTGGTTCCGCGTTCGTCCCATGATCGGCCTGAGCTTCGATCGACACGCCGAGGTGCCACAGCGCTGAGGCGACAATCGCGTCCATCTCAGGCATGGACGAACCCACTTCATCGTTACCGGCCCGGCGCTGGCAGCACAGGCTGCGCGTGGCGCTTGCGCTGCTGGCCGGCCTGGCATTCGCCGGGGCGGGTGCGGCAACGACGACCGTGCGCATCGCCACCGCCTTCGATCCGCAGACCATGGATCCGCATGCGCTGGCCTTGCTCTATCACTCGCGGATCGCGTTCCAGGTGCACGAGTCGCTGCTCAACCGTGACGAGCAGTTCAGGATCGAGCCGGCGCTGGCGCTGTCGTGGAACCAGGTCGATGCGAGAACCTGGCGCTTCAAGCTGCGCCAGGGCGTGGTCTTCCATGACGGCACGGCTTTCACGGTCGACGACGCCGTCTTCTCGATCCAGCGGGCGATGACGCCGCCTTCGCAGCGCGCCTTCCAGCTCAAAGGCGTGATCGCGGTCAAGAAGGTCGACGAGCAGACGCTCGAGATCGACCTCGAAGCGCCCGACGCGGTGCTGCCCGAGAAGTTTCTCAACCTGCCGATGATGAGCAAGGCCTGGGCGCAACTGCACAAGGTCGAGGTGGCGCAGGACTTCAACGGCAAGCAGGAGACATTCGCCGTTCGCAATGCCAACGGCACCGGGCCCTACATGCTCGACCGCTACGAGCCCGACATCCGCACCGTGCTCAGGAAGAACCCGCGCTGGTGGGGCTGGAGCGAGAAGCGCTCGGGCAACGTCGACGAGGTCGTCTGGCTGGCGATCCGCTCCGACGCGACGCG
>JANXXS010000183.1 GCA_025350505.1 Burkholderiales bacterium | reverse complement strand
GTTCGAGGTCGGCGCCGCCGACGTGCAGGCGGCGCTGCAGCGCTGGACCGGCAGCCAGCTCTACGACCTGCACATCAGCGACCTGCTCAACAACCAGCTGCCCTCGCACTTCGACTACACCTCGGAGTACGACCTGCTCGTGTTCCGCCGGCTCGCCGCCGGCGCCGGCAGCGAGCGGCTGTTCGCCGACGACGAGACCGGCACGCCGGCGACGGCGCGCGCGGCGCTCGAGGCGATCGACACCAGCCCGGTCGGCTTCGCCGTCTTCGACCGGGTGCTGCTCACCGTGCACCCGACCGATTGCCTGGTGCGCGACTACTTCGCCGAGCGGCTGAAGAACCAGGCCTCGGGCGGCGAGGGCCGGGCCGCCACGCGGATGCCGACCGGCCCGGCCGACCTGATGCTGCGCATGGTCAACTACATGGTCGACAGCTACCTCGAGCTGCGCCGGCTGCTCTCGAAGCAGATCGACTACCTGCAAAAGCAGCTCGTCGCGCCGAATGCGCGGTCCGGCAACCTGCGCACGCTGTTCGACTCGCGCAATTCGCTGCGCCTGCTCGAAGACACCTGCGAGGATCAGCGCGCCGCCATCGTCGAATGGATCGACGCGCTCGAGGAGTGGCCGGCCGAGACCGATCCCAAGGTGCAGCGCGAGCGCGAGCAGCTGCGCCTGCGCTCGCGCGACGTGCTCGAGCACATCGAGCGCGTGCTCACGCACGTGCGCCGGCTCGAATCGTCGGCCGAGACCGCGGTGCAGATGCACTTTTCGGAGCAGAACAACCGCACCAACGACATCATGCGGGCGCTCACGGTGCTGACCGCGATCTTCCTGCCACTCAACTTCGTGACCGGTTTTTTCGGCATGAACTTCGAGGGCCTGCCGCTGATCCACAGCCCGACCGGCTTCTGGATCATCTTCGCGGTCATGTTCGGCCTCGGCGCCGGCATGAGCGTGTTCTTCTGGCGCAAGCGCTACCTGAGGCGCCCCTGAGCAACGACACGGCCGCGCCGGCCACCGCATCGCATCACGTCTTCAGCGCCCGCGACATCTGGCTGCTGGCGCTCCTGACGATCGTCTGGGGCATCAACTGGCCGATCATGAAAGTCGGCGTGACCGGCTTTCCACCGCTCGCCTTTCGCACCCTGTCGATGTGGCTCGGCCTGCCGGTGCTGTGGGCGCTGCTGCGCCTGCGCCGCGTGCCCTTCCGCATCGCCCGCGCCGACTGGCCCGAGCTGGCCAAGCTCTCGCTCACGAACATGATCGTCTGGCACCTGATCGCGATTCTGGCGATCCAGGCGCTCTCGTCGGGGCGCGCCGCGATCCTCGGCTACACGATGCCGATCTTTTCCGCGCTCTGGGGCGTGGCGCTTTTCGGCGAGCGGCTGAAGCCGCGCCACATCGCCGGCATCGTCGCCGCCGGCGCCGGCGTCGCCCTGCTGCTCTGGCACGAGTTCGGCACGATCTCCGGCCGGCCGCTGGCGGCCTTCGGCATGCTGTTCGCGGCCTTCGTCTGGGCGCTCGGCACGCAGCAGATGCGGCGCACGCCGATCGCCGCGCCGACGCTCGCGATCGTCTTCTGGATGACGCTGGCGAGCACGCTGGTCATGACAGTGGCGACGGTCGCCTTCGAGCGCGACCGCTGGGTCGCGCCGGGCACCGCGACGATGGGTGCGATCGCCTACAACGCGCTGCTGATCTTCGGCTTTGCCCAGGCGATCTGGCTGATCATGGCCAGAAACCTGCCGCCGGTCGCCTCGAGCATGTCGGTGATGCTGATCCCGGTGCTCGGCACGGTCTCGGGCGCCTGGTGGCTGCACGAGCAGCTGCACTGGCAGGACGGCGCCGCGATCGTGCTCGTGCTGGTGGCGATCGCCTCGGTGATGCTGCCGGCGCGGCGCGCTCAGGTCACGGTCGAGCCGGCGTAGGGATCGGCAAAGCCCAGGCCGACGACGATCCGGCTCTCGCGCGCTTCCATCGCCAGTGCGTCGGCCTCGGCCTCGTGGTCGAAACCCTGCGCATGCAACACCCCGTGCACCAGCAGGTGCGCGTAGTGCGCCTCGATCGCGACGCCCTGCTCGCGCGCCTCTTGCTCGACGACCGGAGCGCAGAGCACGATGTCGGCGACGACGACCGGCGCGCGCTCGTAGTCGAAGGTCAGCACGTTGGTGGCGTAGTCCTTGCCGCGGAAGTCGCGATTCAGGGCGCGCGCCTCTTCCTCGTCGACGACGCGCACCGTGAGCTCGGCCGGCGCCGTCAGCGCGGCGCGCAACCAGCGCGCGACGCGATGCCGTGGCAGCACATGTCGCGCGCTCCGCCCGGCGATCTGCAACGCCAGCATCAGTTGCTCGCGCGGCAGCGCCGGCGGCTCAGCGCCGGTCCTTGTCCGCGCGTCCATAGGCCTCGACGATCCGCGCCACGAGCGGATGGCGCACCACGTCGGCCGAAGTGAAGTGGGTCGTGGCAATGCCCTCGACCTTGCGCAGGATGCGCTCGGCCTCGACCAGGCCCGAGTCGGTGCCTTTGGGCAGGTCGATCTGGCTGACGTCACCGGTGACCACCGCCTTCGCGCCGAAGCCGACGCGCGTCAGGAACATCTTCATCTGCTCGGGCGTCGTGTTCTGCGCCTCGTCGAGGATGACGAAGGCGTGGTTGAGCGTGCGGCCGCGCATGAAGGCGAGCGGCGCGACCTCGAGCGTCGCCTTCTCGAAGGCCTTGTTCACGCGGTCCAGCCCCATCAGCTCGTAGAGCGCGTCGTAGAGCGGGCGAAGATACGGATCGACCTTCTGCGCCAGGTCGCCGGGCAGGAAGCCGAGCCGCTCGCCGGCCTCGACCGCCGGCCGCGTCAGGATGATGCGCTGCACCGCATTGCGCTCGAGCGCGTCGACGGCGCAGGCCACCGCGAGGTAGGTCTTGCCGGTGCCGGCCGGGCCGATGCCGAACGTGATGTCGTGGCCGAGGATGTTCTTCAGGTAGGCGACCTGGTTCGGCGTGCGGCCCGCGAGGTCGCTGCGGCGTGTGCGCAGGCGCAGGTCGGGGCCGGTCTCTGCCGCGCTCGGCGACATGCTCGCGCCGCGCGACCCTGCCTCGCTGCGCGCGCCCTCGTCGGACATCGCCTCGAGGATGGCCAGCTCGAGCTCCTCGGCGCCGATCGGCCGTGCTGCGCGCCCGTAGAGTTGCTGCAGCAGCGCCACCGCGCGCTCCGCGTTGGCCTTCGTCCCCTCGACGCGGAACGACTCGTTGCGCCGCTGCAGCTTCACGTCGAAGGCCGCCGCCAGCGTGCGCAGGTTCTCGTCGAAGCCGCCGGCGAGGTTGGCGAGGCGGGCGTTGTCCGGCGGGATGAAGGCGTGGCGGAGGATCAAGCGGGCTGGGGTCCGAGGCGGCGGCGCAAGTGTATGCATGCCTTGATTTCCCTGCGTCTGAGGTCGGTCTTGTCCGCCATGTCCGAATCCGGTTGTCGCTGCAGCACGCCCCGAGCGCGAGCAGCGCAAGGCAGTCGGCCCGCAGGCCGACCGCCGCGGCTGAGCGCGCGGAAAGCGAACGCCATCGCGGAGCCCCGGATAATCAGCGACATGATCGGACGTCTGGTCGGCACCATCGCGGAAAAATCGCCGCCGCAATTGCTCGTCGACGTAGGCGGCGTCGGCTACGAGGTCGACGTGCCGATGTCGAGCTTCTACAACCTGCCGGGGCTCGGCGAGAAGGTGACGCTGCTCACCCATTTCGTCGTTCGCGAAGACGCGCAAGTGCTGTTCGGCTTTCTCACGCACGGCGAGCGGGCCACGTTTCGATTGCTCGTCAAGATCTCCGGCGTCGGGCCGCGCACCGCGCTCTCGATTCTTTCGGGCCTCTCGGTCGACGAGCTGGCGCAGGCGGTGGCGATGCAGGAGAGCGGCCGTCTGATCAAGGTGCCGGGCATCGGCAAGAAGACCGCCGAGCGGCTGCTGCTCGAGCTGAAGGGCAAGCTCGGCGACGTCGTCGCGGCGCCGGCCAGCGTCGCCTCGACGGCGCAGGCCGACATCCTGCAGGCGCTCGTCGCGCTCGGCTACAGCGATCGCGAGGCAGCGGCGACCTTGAAGACGCTGCCGGCCGACGTCGAGGTCTCGGCCGGCATCAAGCTCGCCCTGCGCGCGCTGGCGAAGTAGGCAGCCGCCGCGACGGCGCGCTCGCTCGTCAATGCATGTGCATGACGGCCGACGCGGCGTCGGCGCGCGGCGTCTGCACGACGACCTTGACCTCGACCTTGCCGGCGTGCTCGAAGGTCAGCGTCATCGGAAAGGTCGCGCCCTCTTTCAAGGGCTGGCGCAGGCCGACGAGCATGAGGTGAAAGCCCATGCCCGGGCGCATCTTGATCGACGCCTTGGGCGCCAGGACGATGGCGTCGACCTCGCGCATGCGCATCACGCCCTGAGGATCCATGCCCATGTTGTGCAGCTCGACGCTGGCCGCCACCGGCGTGCTGGCGCGAAGCAGGCGGTCGGGTTTGTCACCGGTGTTCTCCAGGGTAGCGAAGTAGGCCGCGCCGTTGCTCGAACCGGCCAGCGAGGGCGTGGCGAAGGCATGCACCATGCGGATGTCGCCGACGCTCGAGTCGTGGGCGACGGCGAAAGCGGAAAGCGCGGCGAGCGGGATCGCCAGGGTGCAGCGGCGCAGCAGGCGCCAGGAGCGGTCGAGGATCATGGGAGCGTGTCGAGTTTGTGGGTTCAAGGCCCTCGATAATGCGCCATGTCGATCCAGACCGATGACTTCGGGACGCCACCGCCGGGCGGCACGCTGCGCGTCGTCGGCGCCACGCCGGCCTCGCCCATCGAAGAGGCGATCGAGCGGGCGCTGCGGCCCAAGGGCCTGGCCGAATACATCGGCCAGACCAAGGCGCGCGAGCAGCTCGAGATCTTCATCGGCGCCGCGAAGATGCGCAGCGAGGCGATGGACCACGTGCTGCTGTTCGGCCCGCCCGGGCTCGGCAAGACGACGCTCAGCCACATCATCGCCACCGAGCTCGGCGTCAACCTGCGCTCGACCTCGGGGCCGGTGCTGGAGAAGCCCAAGGACCTGGCCGCGATCCTGACCAACCTCGAGAAAAACGACGTCCTCTTCATCGACGAGATCCATCGCCTCTCGCCGATCGTCGAGGAGATCCTCTACCCGGCGCTCGAGGACTACCAGATCGACATCATGATCGGCGAGGGCCCGGCGGCACGCTCGATCAAGCTCGAGCTGCAGCCCTTCACCCTGGTCGGCGCGACGACGCGGGCCGGCATGCTGACCAACCCGCTGCGCGACCGTTTCGGCATCGTCGCCCGGCTCGAGTTCTATTCGGCCGAGGAGCTGGCGACGATCGTGCGCCGCTCGGCCCGCCTGCTCAAGGTCGAGCTCGACGACGAGGGCGGCTACGAGATCGCGCGCCGCTCGCGCGGCACGCCGCGGGTGGCGAACCGGCTGCTGCGCCGGGTGCGCGACTACGCCGACGTCAAAGGCACCGGCCAGATCACCCGGCCGCTCGCCGACCTGGCCTTGGCCATGCTCGACGTCGACCCGCACGGCCTCGACGTGATGGACCGAAAGCTGCTCGAAGCGGTGGTCCACCGCTTCGACGGCGGCCCGGTCGGCCTCGACAACGTCGCCGCGGCGATCGGCGAGGAGCGCGACACGATCGAGGACGTGATCGAGCCCTTTCTCATCCAGCAGGGCTTTTTGCAGAGAACGCCGCGCGGCCGCATCGCCACGCTGGCCGCCTACCGGCACCTCGGTGTCGCGCCGCCCAAGAGCACGGGCGGGCTGTTCGCCGAGGGGAGCTGAGTGACACGGCCTCTCGGATCGGGCGTTTTCGCCACGGGTCGCGTGCTGGCGACACTCCTTCTTGCCGCCGCGGCGAACGCAGCGGCCGCCGCGCCGCCGACTTTTCGCATCGAGGTCCACGCGCTGCCGACGCTGACGCTGACGCGGGCGCAACTGCTCGGCAGCACGCAGGAGGGCGCGGCGGCAGCGACGATCGCCGGCGAGCTCAGCCTGCCCTTCGTCGCCGCGCCGCGCCTGCCGGCGGTGCTGCTGCTGCACGGCGACGCCGGCGCGATCGCCAACCAGGTCGTCTGGCGCGAGGAGTTGAACGCGCTCGGCATCGCCGTCTTCACCCTCGACAGCTTCAGCGGCCGCGGCGCCGTCGCCACCGGCGCGAGCCTGATGACGATGCCCGACTCGATCGGCCGGCTGGCGCGCATCGTCGACGCCGAGCGTGCGCTGGCGCTGCTCGCGAAGCATCCGCGCATCGACCCGGCGCGCATCGCCGTGATGGGCTTTTCATCCGGCGGCGGCACCGTGCTGGGCGTCGCGCAGAGCCGGTTCGCGGCCGCCTTCGGCACGCCAGGGCTGCGCTTTGCCGCCTACATCGCGCTCTACCCGGATTGCAATGTCCACCTCGCCGGCGACACCAAGGCCGAGCCCGGCCCGCAGCGCATCTTCATCGGCCAGGACGACGTGCTCACCTCGGCCGCCGCCTGCACGCGCTACGCCGAGCGGCTGCGCGCCGCCGGCAACGACATCGCAACGATGGCCTTCCCGGGCGCGCACCACGGCTTCGACAACGTCTCGAACCCGGACATGATCCGTGTCGCCGACGTGCCGAGCGGCGCCCGCTGCAACCTCGAGGAAACGGCCGCCCACGAGATCGTCAACGTCGATACCGGACGCCCGCTCTCGCTCGCGGACAAGTGCATCGGCAAGGGCCTGGTCGCCGGCTATGACGCGGCGGCCGACGCGGCCACCAAAAGCGCCGTCAAGGCGCTGCTGGTCGAGCGCTTCGGCCTGAGGCCGTAGCGCCGGGCGCGCTCAGACCAGGTCTTCGTTGACCAGTCGCCCGTAGCGCACCGCCGTCTTGGCGCCGAAGCGCTCGGCGATCTTCGTGACCTTGGCGACCTGGTCGTCTTCCGGCGCGTAGACGACGAGCCAGCCGCATCCTTCGCCGGCGAGCGCCAGGTAGCGGCGCATCAGGTTGATCTCGTAGCCGAAGCCGGCCGCATCGCTCGCATTGCGGATCATTTCCTCAAGATCGGGGAACAGCTCGGCAGAGGTGTAGCTGAGGATGTCCTCGACAGCGAAGCCCCCTGCAGCAGGTCCGCCCTCGCGTCGCCGGCGATCGCGTCGTTCGCGAACGCCAGCACGACATGGCCGACCGGGTTGAGTACCCCCAGCGACTCCTGGAATTCGCGCTTCGTCATCCGCTTGCTCATTGGCCTGGATCCTTGGAAACCTGAGTCGACAAAGTGTAGTGGGCCCGACGCTTCTGCCAGGCAAGCAGCTCGCCCACGAAGCCGCGCCGGAAGGCGACGACGCAGACGACGAAGATGACGCCGATGATCACCGTCACCCACTCGCCGACCCGATCGGCGAGCAGGTTCTGCAGGCCGATGATGGTGAAGGCGCCGAGCACGGGGCCGGCGAACGTGCCCATGCCGCCGAGCAGCGTCATCAGCACCACCTCGCCCGAGAGCGACCAGTGCGCGTCCGAGAGGCTGGCGAAGCCGAGCACCAGCGTCTTCAGCGAGCCGCCGAGGCCGGCCAGCGCCGTCGAGAGCACGAAGGCGAGCAGCTTGTAGCGGTCGACGTCGTAGCCGAGCGAGACGGCGCGCGGCTCGTTCTCGCGGATCGCCTTCAGCACCTGGCCGTAGGGCGAATGGACGATGCGGCGGATGCACAGGAAGACGAGCACGAAGACGGCAAGGACGACGAAGTACATGACCACGTCTTCGGGCACCGGAACGGCGCCGAGCAGCTTGCCGTGCGGCTCGCCGGCCAGCGGCACGACGCCGAGCAGCTTGCCGCGCGGCACGCCCTGCAGGCCGTCCTCGCCGCCGGTGACCGAGCGCCACTGCAGGAACACGAAATAGGCCATCTCGGCCAGCGCCAGCGTCGTCATCGCGAAGTAGATGCCCTGGCGGCGGATGGCGATGAAGCCGACGACCAGGCCGAGCGCCGCCGCCGCACCGACGCCGGCGAGCACGCCGAGCTCGGGCGGCCAGCCGGCCGAGCGCACCAGCCAGCCGGTGGTGTAGGCCGCGGTGGCGAAGTAGGCGGCGTGGCCGAACGAAAGCAGCCCGGTATAGCCGAGCAAGAGGTTGAAGGCGCAGGCGAAGATGGCGTAGCAGAGCGCCGTCATCACGAACACCGGGTAGAGGCCGATGAAGGGCGCGGCGACGAGCAACAGCAGCCCGGCGGCAAGGCCGAGGTGGGCGAGCCGGAAGGTGTCGGGCGCGGTCGTGGCCAGCGGTCCCGCAGCGACGGCTTCGCTCATCAAGCCTCCTTCCCGAACAGCCCGGCCGGCCGGATCATGAGCACGATGGCCATGATGACGAAGACGACGATGCTCGACGCCTCCGGATAGAAGACCTTGGTCAATCCTTCGACGAGGCCGAGGCCGAGCCCGGTCAGGATCGAGCCGAGGATCGAGCCCATGCCGCCGATGACGACCACGGCGAAGACGATGATGATCAGGCTCGAGCCCATCAAGGGCGTCACCTGGATGATGGGCGCGGCGAGCACGCCGGCCAGCGCGGCCAGGCCGGCGCCGCCCGCGTAGGTGAGCGTGACCATGAGCGGCACGTTGATGCCGAAGGCCTGCACCAGCGCCGGATTCTCGGTGCCGGCGCGCAGGGTCGCGCCGAGGCGCGTGCGCTCGATCAGGAACCAGGTGCCGAGGCAGACCGTCAGCGAGGCGACGACGACCCAGGCGCGGTAGTTGGGCAGCACCATGAAGCCGAGGTCGGTCGAGCCGGCCAGCAGCTCGGGCTTCTCGTATTGCTGGCCGGACACGCCGAAGTAGTAGCGCAGCACGCCCTCGGCGATCAGCGCCAGGCCGAAGGTGAGAAGCAGGCCGTAGATCGGGTCGATCTTGTAGAGGTGGCGCAGAAAGAGCTTCTCGATGACGACGCCGAGCGCGCCCACCACCACCGGCGCGACGATCAGCGCCGCCCAGTAGTTGAGGCCGAGCCTGTCCATGCCGATGAAGGCGACGTAAGCACCCAGCATGTAGAGCGCGCCATGCGCGAAGTTGACGATGCCGAGCAGGCCGAAGATGACGGCCAGGCCGAGGCTCAGCATCGCGTAGAACGAGCCGTTGACGAGGCCGAGCGTGAGCTGACTCAGGAAGACCTGCATCGTCTCGGCTCCGCCCGTCTCCGGCTGCTCGCTGCGCCTACTTCCAGGTCGCGCACTTCGTTTCGGCCTTGGTCGTCCAGGCCGCTTCGCCCTTGAAGGTCTCGGCGATGTTGTAGTAGTCCCAGGGCTCGATCGACTTGTCCGGCGCCTTGACCTGCATCAGGTACATGTCGTGAATCATGCTGCCGTCGTCGCGGATCCATCCGCCCTTGACGTAGATGTCGTTGAGCTTGGTCTTCTTCATCTGGGCGAGCACCTTGTCCGGATCGTCCGTCCCGGTGGCCTTGACCGCCATCAGGTACTGCAGCGTCGCCGAATAGTCTGCGGCCTGCAGCGACGAGGGCATGCGCTTGAACTTCTCGAAGAACTTGCGGCTCCAGGCGCGCGACTCGGCGTCGCGGTTCCAGTACCAGCTGTCCGTCAGGTACATGCCCTGCGTCGCCTTCAGGCCGAGCGAGTGCACGTCGTTGATGAACATCAGGAGGCCCGCCAGCTTCATCGTCTTGGTGATGCCGAACTCGTTGGCCGCCTTGATCGAGTTGATGGTGTCGCCGCCGGCGTTGGCCAGGCCCAGGATCTGCGCCTTGCTCTGCTGCGCCTGCAGCAGGAACGAGCTGAAGTCGCTCGCCGAGAGCGGCGCGCGCACCGAGCCCACCACCGTGCCGCCGGCCGCCTTGACGACGGTGGTGGCGTCGTTCTGCAGCTGCGTGCCGAAGGCGTAGTCGGCGGTCAGGAAGTACCAGCTCTTGCCGCCGGCCTTGACGACCGCGTTGCCGGTGCCCTTGGCCAGCGCGGTCGTGTCGTAGGCGTAGTGCACGGTGTAAGGCGAGCACTGCTCGTTGGTGAGCGCCGAAGTGGCGGCGCCGACCGAGATGTAGAGCTTCTTCTTCTCGAGCGCGACCTTGGCCATCGCCAGCGCCGTGCCGGAGTTGGTGCCGCCGACCAGCATGTCGACGCCTTGCGTGTCGAACCATTCGCGCGCCTTGGCGGCGGCGACGTCGGGCTTGTTCTGGTGGTCGGCGACGAGCACCTCGATCTTCTTGCCGGCGATCGCGCCGCCCATGTCGGCGACCGCCATCTTGATCGCCTCGGCACCGGCCGGGCCGTCGATATCGGCGTACAGGCCCGACAGATCGCTGATGAAGCCGATCTTGATCGCGTCGCCGGAGATCTGGGCCTGGGCCGGGGCGCCGGCCATCGCCGCGAAGGCGAGCAAGCAGGCGGAAACGAGCTTCGTGACTTTCATCGATCTCTCCGTTGAAGAAGGTGGAAAAGGGAAAAGGAAGGCGTCAGACGCCCAGGTACTCGTGCAGGCGCTCCATGCGCGCCGGCAACTCGGCCTGGCTGAACTGCTGGATGACCTGGCCATGTTCCATGACCAGGAAGCGATCGGCCAGGGGCGCCGCGAAGCGAAAATTCTGCTCGACCATGACGATCGTGTAGCCCTGCCCGCGCAGCGACTTGACGACCTCGCCGAGCTTTTGCACGATCACCGGGGCCAGGCCTTCGGAGATCTCGTCGAGCAGCAGCAGGCGCGCGCCGGTGCGCAGGATGCGCGCCACCGCGAGCATCTGCTGCTCGCCGCCCGAGAGTCGCGTGCCCTGGCTCTGGGCGCGTTCCTTCAGGTTGGGGAACATGGCGTAGATCTGCTCGACGCTCATTCCGCCCGCGCCGAGCGCCGGTGGCAGCATCAGGTTTTCTTCGGTCGAGAGCGAGGAGAAGATGCCGCGCTCTTCCGGGCAGTAGCCGAGGCCGAGCCGGGCGATGCGGTGCGTCGGCAGGCCGACCGTCTCGGTGCCCCTGACCTTGATCGAGCCGGTGCGCGCGCCGATCAGGCCCATGATGGCGCGAAGCGTGCTCGTGCGGCCGGCACCGTTGCGCCCCAGCAGGGTCACGACCTCGCCTTCGTCGACGTGGAAGTCGACGCCGTGCAGCACATGCGATTCGCCGTACCAGCCCTGCACGCCTGCGACTTCGAGAAATCGCGCAGCCATCAGTGCGCTCCCACCAGCTCGGTCTGCGCGCTGCCCATGTAGGCCTCGATCACCGCCGGGTTCTTCGCGACTTCGGCGTACGGACCCTCGGCCAGCGTGGCGCCGCGCGCCAGCACGGTGATGGTGTCGGCGATGCTCGCGACCACGCTCATGTTGTGCTCGACCATGAGCACGGTGCGGCTCGCCGCCACCTTCTTGATGAGCTGGCGGATGCGGTCGACGTCTTCGAGGCCCATGCCTTGCGTCGGCTCGTCGAGCAGCATCAGCTTGGGGTCCATCGCCAGCGTCGTCGCGATCTCGAGGGCGCGCTTGCGGCCGTAGCTCAGCTCGACCGCCGGAACGTGTGCGTAGGCAGCGAGATCGACCGCGGCGAGCAGCTCGATGGCGTGCGCGTCGAGCACGTGCAGCGAGCTCTCCGGCTTCCAGAAATGAAACGAGGTGCCGAGCTTGCGCTGCAGGGCGATGCGCACGTTTTCGAGCACCGAGAGGTGGGCGAACACGGCCGAGATCTGGAACGAGCGGACGACACCCATGCGCGCGATCGCCGCCGAGGACTGCGCCGTGATGTCGTGGCCGTCGAAGACGATCGTGCCCGAGGTCGGCGTCAGGAACTTGGTGAGCAGGTTGAAGCAGGTCGTCTTGCCGGCCCCGTTCGGCCCGATCAACGCGTGGATGCTGCCGCGTCGCACGCGCAGGTTGACCTTGTCGACGGCGACGAAGCCCTTGAACTCCTTGGTCAGGGCGCGCGTCTCGAGGATGCAATCGGCGACGCCCGCCGACGCATCACTCATTGGCCGCCTCCTCGAGACGCCGCGCCGCGACAGCGTCGCCGCCGATGCGCCGCGACAGGTCGGCGGCGACGCCGAGCGCGGCGTCGCGATGACGGGCACCGCGGTCGGCACCGAGCATGGCCTTGTTGATGCAGACCGAGATCGCCGCGACGACCTCGCCGGAGGCGCCGAAGACCGGCGCGCCGAACGAATAGACGCCCTCGCGAACGCCCTCGTCGTCGAGGCTGTAGCCGCGCCGCTTGGTCAGGGCGAGCTCCTTTTGCAAGGCATCGAGATCGCGCGGGCCTTTGCGGGTGAGCCGGGTGCCGAGCCCGGCCGCGAATCGGCGCCGCAGCTCGGCCTCGGGCAACCAGGCGAGCATCGCCTTGCCGCTGCCCGACAGGTACGCCGGCAACCGCATGCCGACGTTGAAGGCCAGCCCGAGCGGACGCGCGCTCTTGCGCACGCCGACATAGAGCGCCTCGGTGCCCGAGAGCACCGAAAGAACGACCGTTTCTTCCGGCGCGCTGCCGCTGTCGGCCCAGAGCGCGTTGAACTCCTGGGCGACGTCGGTGCCCGAGACGAAAGCTTCGGCCAGGCCCATCACGCGCGGGCCGATCAGGAAGGCGCCGTCCGGCTGGCGGCGCAGGTAGCCGAACGAGACCAGCGTGTTGCACAGGCCATGCACGCTGCTCTTGGGCAGGGCCAGCTCGCCGGCGAGCCGCGCCAGGGTCATCGGCTCGCGCGCCCCGGCCAGCCGCTCGAGCAGGGCGAGCGCGCGTGACACCGCGGGCACGAGCGGCGTCGCCGTGGTCTTGCCGGCGGTGGGCAGGGCGCGGATGGTGTCGAAGCGGGAGGCGAGGCGGGCTTGCATGCGGGAGGAGCCAGCGTTCAGTACGTTGAACGCGCTTCAACGAGCGGGACGAAGAGTCTAGGGTTGCCAGAGACCGCGCAGCCCGTCTTGGTCCCGCATTCGCGGGTTACTCCTGACAGGAATTGCCCTCGCTCGAAGGCGAGGCCGCGCTCCGGCGGGCCGCTCAGCGGGCCGCGGGGAGCTTGCGCCGGATCACGTAGCGACCCTCGCGCACCGCGACGTAGCCGCCGCCGGTCAGGTCCTTCATCACCCGGTTGACCATCTCGCGCGACGAACCGACGCGCTCGGCGATGTCCTGCTGGGTCAGCTTTTCGCGTACCACGCGCTCGTCGCCGGCCGGGTCCGAGAGCTCCATCAGGACGCGGACCATTCGTCCGTACACGTCTTGCAGGGCGAGGCTTTTCACCTGCTCGGTCAGGCGGCGGACCATGCGCACCAGCTTTTGCGACAGGTGCAGCGCGAAATCGGGTTGCTCGGCGAGGAAGCCTCGCAACTGCGCACCCGGGACGACGCAGCAGCTCGAATCGACCAGCGTCTTCACCGAGGCCGAGCGGGCCGTGCCGTCGAGCGAGAGCTCGCCGACGTATTCGCCCGGGCCGTGCTCGGCCAGTACGACATCGCGCCCCTCGTCCGAGCTGGCGTAGACGCGCAACCGGCCGGACAGGACGATGTACAGCGAATCGCTGGCGTCGCCCTCGTTGATGAGGATGGCGTTGGCGCGAAACGGACGCGTGTTGCCGTGCTTCGACAGGGCGTCGATCAACGGTGTAGGCAACCGATCTTCGTCCACGTCGTCCGCATCCCCCGGCTGAGCCCGTATGTCCAAAGGCGCGAATTATGGGTTGCGCCTTGCTCGTGTGACCAATGTCACTCGCGCGGAGCGTCCTGTTCACTCGGCGCCGGGGCCTGTTTTTCCGAGACTGGCGTCGGCCTGAAGCGAACGGTTCGCGACAGCAGCAACAAGCCGGAGAAACAGCCATGAAGACCCTCTA
This sequence comes from Burkholderiales bacterium, assembly GCA_025350505.1. Classification (GTDB taxonomy): domain Bacteria; phylum Pseudomonadota; class Gammaproteobacteria; order Burkholderiales; family Burkholderiaceae_C; genus Schlegelella_A. Next base: position 20,282 of record JANXXS010000183.1, on the reverse strand, counting down.
CGACGACGTCGCCAATGCCCTGGTCAGCGTCACTTTCGCCGTTGCCCTCGTCTCGACACTGGTCACGGTGCTGGTCGGCGCCGCCTGAGCGAGGCCGGCGAGCCGCCCTCCTGCCGCCGCAGAGCCGTCATGCCGACGCCCTCGCTCCGCGCCTCCCGGGCCGCCGCCTTGTCGCGCCTGGGCATCTGGGCCGCCGCCCTGGTCGGCAGCGCCGCCGCATCGGCAGCGGTCTGCCGCGTCGTCCTGCTGACCGTCGCGGTGGCCCTGGGCGGCTGCGCCGTCCTGCCGAGCCATGTCGCGCGGCCGAGCTCGTTCGCGCGGCGCGACGTCGACGACACTCCGCTCGCCCGCATCGCGGCCGCCTCGACGCCGGAGGACCAGCGCGAGCTGTCCGGCTTTCGCCTGCTGCCCGAGGGCGCCGAGGCCTTCGCAGCGCGCATCGCCCTGATCCGGCGCGCCGAAAAGACGATCGACGTCCAGTACTACGTGATCGCCAGCGACCGCACCGGGCGCGAATTTTTGCGCGAGCTGCGCGCCGCGGCGGCGCGCGGCGTGCGCGTCCGCATCCTGGTCGACGACCTCTATGCCACCGGCGAAGACGAACTGTTCGCGAGCCTGGCCGCGAACGACAACGTCGAAGTGCGCATGTTCAATCCGCTGCCGGTTCGCAGCGGCAGCTTCGGCCAGCGCATCCTGCTCTCGCTGCACCAGTTCTCGCGCATCAACCACCGCATGCACAACAAGCTGTTCATTGCCGACGGCAGCTTCGCCGTGACCGGCGGCAGGAACATCGCCGACGCCTACTTCGACCGCGGCGGCGACGCCAACTTCATCGACATGGACGTGCTCTCGACCGGGCCGGTGGTGGCCAGGCTGGGCGCCGTGTTCGACCGGTTCTGGAACGCCGACATCGTCTATCCGGTGCAGAGTCTGGTCGGCGGCGAACCGTTGCCGCAAGCCTTCGAACAGCAGCTTCGGCCGGCCGAGATCGCCGCGGCGTCGACGCCCGATCCGGAGTCGGTCGAAGCCGGCCTGGCCAACGGTCGCCTCGCCTTCGAACGTGCCGAGGCCGAGGTGTTCGCCGACGCGCCGCAGAAAGCCAGCGGCGACACCGACGAGGCGACGGTGGCCGAGGCCCATCTCGATCTGCTCGGCTCGGCGCAGTCGTCGGTGCGGCTCGCCTCGCCCTACTTCGTCCCCGGCCCGCGCGAGATGCAGGCGCTGGCGACGATCCGCTCGCACGACGTCGGCGTCTCGGTCCTGACCAACTCGCTGGCCACCACCGACGAGCCGCTGGTGCACTATGGCTACGCCCGGCATCGCGCGGCGCTCCTCGATGCCGGCGTCGAGCTGCACGAACTGCGGCCGTCGGCCGAGGCCGGCGCCGAGGCGACGCGCTCGATCGGAAGCTCGGGTGGCAGCTCGGGCGCCGGCCGCTCGCTGGGGCGACTGCACACCAAGCTCTCGGTCATCGACGACGAGAAGACCTTCGTCGGCTCGATGAACATGGACGCCCGCTCGGCCCACCTCAACACCGAGACCGGCATGGTGATCCATAGCCGGACGCTGGCGGCGCTGGTTACCCGGTTCCTGCGCGGCCACGAGAAGGAGCGAAGCTACCAGGTGCGCCTCGAGGGCGACCAGCTGCGCTGGTCGTCGGGCGAAGGCAGCGATCGGCAGACGCGTTCGGCCGAGCCCAGGGCGGCATCGGCGCCGGCACTGCCGGTCCGGGTGCTGGCGCAGCTGCTGGGCGAAGGCCTGCTCTAGAGCCTGCAAGGGGCGGCGAGCGCCCTCGAGTGACCGAAGTCACCTGCCCGCCGCGTACTGCTGACTGGGCGCGAGAGGCGCCTTTCTCGACACTGACGACAGGCCTGAAACGAATGGTTCGCTTCAGCCGAAAACGCCAAACAAGGAACTGCCATGAAGACCCGCTACGACGACATCGCCACCACCCTGATCGGTGTTGCCTTCTGCTTCGTTTGCGTCTCGATGATCGTCGCGAGCCTGGTCGGCGCCGCCTGAGATGCACGGCGCAGCGAGCCGCGCGGCGGCGCCGTCAGGTGATGCAGCCGCGCGCCTCGATCGGCCAGACCGCCTCGACCACGCCGCGCTCCAGGCCGCCGCGCACGGCGACGTAGTGCCCATGCAGGTTGACGGTCGGGTCGCAATGGCCGGGCACGAGCCAGACCGTCTCGCCGAGTTGCGGCAGGTCCGTCGCGACGCCACCCGACCGGATGCGCAGCACGGCGTGCTCGTCGCTGACGCTGCCGACCTCGAGCTCGCGCCGCCAGACCCGCGGCGGTCCTGAATCGACGGCGTGCGACTTGTGGCCGGCATCGACGACGGCGTGCGATGTGCCGCGGCTCATCACCTGGCTCTTGACGAACAGGGCGTGCTCGAAGCGCGGCGTGTTCGGGCCCGGCGCGTTGTCGGCGTAGTCGCGGTCCATGAACAGGTAGCTGCCCGCCTGCAGTTCGCCCCAGATGCCGCTGGCGGCGTCGAAGGCGAAGGTGCCGGTGCCGGCGCCCGTGACGAGGCGACAGGCGATGCCCGCGGCGGTGACGCTGGCCCGCGCCGCGCTCGCCAGCGACGCCGCGTGGCGCGACGCCGCCTCGCGCTCGGCGGCGCCGCGCAGGTGCTGCGCCGCGCCGTGATAGGCCTGCAGGCCGGAAAAGCACAGGCCGCCGTCGGGCGGCGCGTGCGAGACGACGCGCTGCGCCAGCATGCCGGCAGCGGCGGCCGGCACGCCGCAGCGGCCCTGCCCGACGTCGACCTCGACGAAGACATCGATCACCGCCCCGGCCTCGCGCATCGCCGTGGCGAGACGCTCGACGCCCTCTTGCGAATCGACGGCGATGGCCAGCCTGACGCGCTGCGCCAGCGCCGCGACGCGGGCCAGCTTGGCCGGCGCGATCACTTCGTTGGAGATGTAGAGGTCGTCGACGCCGGCAGCGGCCAGGGCTTCAGCCTCGCTCGTCTTCTGCACGCACACGCCGACCGCGCCGGCGGCCATCTGCAGCGCGGCGATCGCTGCGCACTTGTGCATCTTGGCGTGCGGACGCAGGCGCACGCCGTGCGTGCGCGCAAAGTCGGCCATCGTCGCCAGGTTGCGTTCCATCGCGTCGAGGTCGACGACGAGCGCCGGCGTGTCGATGGCGGCGACGCCGTCGCCCCGCCGCGGCAGCGATGCGGCCGCGCTCATCGCCTTGCAGCGCCGGCGGCGAGCGCGTCGCCCTCGCTGGCGTCGTCGAGCGTCTCGCGGTCGAGATGCGCGGTGTCGCTCCAGCCGACCAGGGTGAAGCCGCGCGGCGTGTAGAGCAGCCGGTTGATGGCGGCGTTGCCCAGCTCCCAGGAACGCGGCGCGGCGAGATCGATGCCGGAGGCGGCGCGGTACAGGCAGTCGAGCACGCCACCATGCGTGACGATGGCGATCGTGCGCCCGGCCTGGCCGGCGGCGATGCGCGTGCAGGCCGCCACGGCGCGGGCGCTGAAAGCGCGCAAGGTCTCGCCCTCGTCGGCGCCGAAGTCGGGATCGTGGCGGCGCCAGCGCGCCGCCTCGGCCGGCCAGCGCGCGTCGATCTCGGCATAGGTGTAGCCCTGGAAGACGCCGAAGCTGCGCTCGCGCAGGCCGGCGTCGGACGTGATCGGCAGGCCGATGCGATCGGCAAGCGCCTGTGCGGTGTCGAAGGCGCGCGACAGGTCGCTGGCGTAGATCGCTTCGATGCCGTCGTTCGCCAGCGCCTCAGCAGCGCGCCGCGCCTGCCAGCGGCCGCGCTCGCTCAACGCCGTGTCGAGCTGGCCCTGCATGCGCATCTCGGCGTTCCAAACCGTCTCGCCGTGGCGGACGGCGACAACGCGGGTCAGCTGTGCGTCCTGCGCGTCTTGGGTCATCCCGCGCCGATCCGCTCAGCCGAGAGGGCGTCGATTGAGCGTGTAGGTGCCCGAGTGCGTCGCTTCGCCGAGCACGTGCGGGTGGATCGCGCGGCGCAGGTCGGCGCCGGCAAAGCGGCCTTCGATCGGCGCCCGGGCGACGTCGAGCGCATAGAGCGTGAAGACGTAATGGTGCACAAGCGAGTCGTTCCACGGCGGAAACGGCCCGTCGTAGCCGTAGTAGTCGCCGGCCATCGCCGGATCGGCGGCGAACCAGCCGGTGTAGTCGTTGATGCCGTGGCGCGCGCCGCCGAAGCCGGGCACGTCGACCGCGGGGCCGGGCTTGCCGCGCACCGTGAAGCCGCGGCTGAACGCGCCTTCGGCGATCGCCGTCGCGGCGGCCGGCAGGTCGGCCAGCACCCAGTGGAAGAAGTCGACCCGCGGCAGGTCGGCCGGCACCTCGCGGCCGGCCTGGTTGACGTCGTCGCCGCGGCTCGGCACATCGAAGTCATGGCAGATCAGCGCGAGCGAGCGGGTGCGCGCCGGCAGGTCGCTCCAGGCCAGGTGCGGGCTGAGGTTGTCGGAGAAGGTCACGCCCTCGGGCGCGTCGGGCTTGCCGGCCGCGTAGCGCGCCGGAATGCGCTCGCCGTTGACCCAGCTGTCGCTCCAGAGCTTCATCGCGGACTCTCCTTGCCGGCCAACCGTCAGACGCCCCAGACGATGTCGGCCTGCTCGGCGAGGGCGCGCTTCATCATCTCGAGCAGGGGCCAGGCGCGTTGCGCGAGGCCGACCCGGGGCTCGCGCAAGGCATCGTCGTCATCGTCGTCGTGATCGCCGCGGCGCGCCGTCTCTGCAGCGACCGCGGCCTCGATCGCGCGCATCGCTGCCGGAATCGCCGCCGCCTCGATGATCCCCTGGCGCGCCGGCTCGCGGCCGACGATGCGCAGGATCTGCTCGCCGGCCGACTCCATCATGATGAGGTCGGCGTCGGCCTTCGACTTGAAGACGTAGTGCATCGTGCGGTCAGCCCGTTGCGGGCGGGTACATGTAGCTGCGATTGAAGGGAAACGCGGATTGTGCGCCGCGCATCGGCCCCGACGCCGGGTCACCGGTGCGCCGCGCGCAAAGCATCTGGTGCAGCGAGATCCAGGCGCGCTCGAAGGCCATGGCGCTGCCGGCGAGATAGAGCCGATAGGCGCGCACCACCGTCTCCGAGGTCACCGCGCGCGCCGCCGCGAGTTGCGTCTCGAGGCCGTCGCTCCAGGCCCACAGCGTCTTGCCGTAGTGCGGGCGCATGCTTTCGACGTCGACCGTCTCCAGCCCCGAATCGGACGTCACCTCGAGCACGTGCGAGACGTGCATGAGCTCGCCGCCCGGGAAGATGTAGCGCTCCATGAAGTCGCCCAAGCCGGCGCCGAGCTGGTGGTTGCGCGTGCCGCCGGCGGTGATGCCATGGTTGAGGAGGAGACCACCGGGCTTGAGCAGGCGGTTGATCTTGGCGAAGTAGATCGGCAGCTGGGCCCGGCCGACGTGCTCGAACATGCCGATCGAGGCGATCTTGTCGAAGGGCTCCACCTCCGGCAGGTCGCGGTAGTCGAGCAGGTCCATCTTCACCCGGCCGCCAAGGCCGCGCTCCTCGATCAGCCGGTTCACGTAGGCGTGCTGGTTGCGGCTGAGCGTGATGCCCTGGCCGCGCACGCCGTGGTGCTCGGCGGCATGGAGCAGCAGGCCGCCCCAGCCGGCGCCGATGTCCAGGAAGCGCTCACCTTCCTTCAGCATGAGCTTGCGGCAGATGTGCTCGAGCTTGGCGTCCTGGGCCTGCGCCAGGCCCATGCCCGGGTCGCGGTAGTAGGCGCAGGAATAGACCCGCTTCGGGTCCAGCCAGAGCGCGTAGAAGTCGTCTGAGACGTCGTAGTGGAACTGGACCTGCTTGGCGTCGGACTCGGGCCGGTGCTTGACATGCGAGCGGGCCAGCTGCAGCAACTGGTGCATCCAGCCGACCGGGGCAGCGACGGCGACCTCGGTCGGGTCGCCGGCCATCATTTCGGCGGCCAGCGCCATCAGGTCGCGCATGCTGCCATCGATGTCGAGCCGGCCCTCGACGAAGTCTTCGCCGACCTTGCCCATCTGGCCGGTGGCGATGTGGGCGATCGACGCCAGCTCGTTCAGGCGCAGCGTCACGGCGGCGCCGCCGGGGCCGATGCGGCGCCCGCCGGGCAACACGATGGCCAGCGGCGGGGTCAGGTTTTCGAGGCGGTGTTCTAGGGCAGCAGTACCGGGAATCGCGGACATCGGTTCCTTCCTTCGCAAACCCGAGTTTACGAAGCCGGCAACCGCTGTGCTCGAAACCGAACCCTCGGGCCCGGCGCTGCCGATCTCCCGGGCAGGCGGGAAGCGACACGCCGGCGTCGCGGCCTCACTTCGGATACACGGCGCGCGCCTTCCTGAGCAGGGCCAGGCCCTGGCGGTAGCGCTCTAGCGCGACGAAGCCGTCGTCGAACATGCTCGGCTGGTCGTTGGGCTTGACGCGCTTGTAGACCGTGTCGGCTTCGGCCAGCACGCCGCTGGCCTGGTTGAACCATTTCTCGGCCGCTGCGTTGGGCGACTTGTCATACGCCGCCTTGATCTCCGGCACCAGCCGCCGCGCTTCGGCGAGCGCGTTCGCCAGGTCGTTCTTGATCGCGTTGTACTTCTTCCAGCCGGTCGAGTCGACTTCGCGGTTGATCTCGCCGGAGCGCTTGTCGGATACGGCGTTCGGATCGCGTTTCTTGTTGGCGCTCTCGGGTGCCGCCGGGGTCGCCGTACCCGCCTTGCCCGTCGTCACGGCCACGTTCAAGCGTGCCCCATCGGGCTTGAAGCGCCAGTACCGGTCCTTCGCCCAGCCGTTCTCCTGCGCCAGCATCGCCAGCTTGTCGTACTGCGGCTGCCACCTGGCGTGCAGGTTCTTGATCTCGACCGTGATGCGCATCACTTCGGCAGCGTCACCATGGTTCTGGTGGCCTTCGATCTGCTTGAACAGGTCGGTCTCGGTCAGCTGGAAGCCGACGCAGAGCTCGAGGGCCGCTTCGAAGTCCCCGCGCTCCTGCCCCTTCTCGGCGGCGGCGTCGTCGGCACCGTCGAGCTTGCGCATCGCGATGGCGATGGTGCGCTGGCGGCTCTTGATCGCGGCCAGCATGCCTTGCTGCACGCTCTTGTCGTTGAAGTCGGTGGCCGACTTGATGCTGACGAAGAGCGAGTCGAGCGAGGCTGTCAACGCCTGGCCGGCCTGCTTGGCGGTCGCGACGTTGTCCTTGGCCGCAACGGCGATCTGCTTCTCGCTCGCGGCGATGACGAGGTCCTGATAGTCCTTCTGTCTCGAAGCGATGCTTTGCGGAAACTCCCATCGCGCCACCGAGTTGGGGCTGCCGACCGGGCTGACCAGGCGGTTGATGACCTCGGCGCGCATGTTGTCCTTGCCGACGAAGGTCGCGAGCGCATCCTCGACGGCCTTCGGGTCGTCGCCGGCCTTGCGGATCGCCGCCGCCGCGGCGCCCCAGTCGCCTTTGTCGCGGCCGAAGCTGATCAATGCGTTGTTCCACTCGGTCGGATTGCGGGCCATTGCCGCGATCGACTTGAGGTTCGCTGCGGTCAGCGTGACGCCGGCCACCTGACGCGTCATCGATGCCTCGTCGGGCGCGCCGGTCACCTTCTGCAGCGCACTCTTGTCCTTCTTCTTCTGGCCGACGAGCGGCAGCGAATCGAGGAGGTCGACGACGTTGGTGTCGCCCTGCGCGCGTTTCACGTCGACCACGCGGTCGCCATCGGCAGCGACGCGGCCGGCCGCTTCTTCGTTGATCTCGGTGCCGATCGTCTTGCCGCCTGCGGAAATCGACAGGCCGCCTTCGTTGTGGCCGCGCAAGTCGGTGCCGGTCAGCTTGCCGTCCTTGTCGCGATGCTCGGTCTTCTCGATGCCCGCACCCTCGAGGTAGTTGGCCTTGAGGCCCGCGACCGCCGCGGTGACGTTGGTGCTCTTGCTGTCGTCGCGAACGTCGTTGCGTTCGACGACCGTCTTCGGGTGTGCCTTCGCGAACGCCTCGACCTCTGCCTGGCTGGCGTTGGCGAGCTTGGCGATCTGGTCCTGCAGGTCGCGGGCGTCTTTCATGTCTGCCGTGACGCGGAACTTGTAGCCGGTCGACGTCGTGACCGTCTTGCCGAACGTGACGCCGGCGCTGGCGACGCCGGAGTTGACGGTGACGCCCGCGGTCTTCTTGTCGCCCTGCCCCTGCTTGGTGTCGTAGCTCGTGCTGCCGTCCTTGTTCTTGCTGACGGTCATCTCGCGGTTCTGCGACTTCTCGGCACCGACGTTGACGCCGACCCCGCCCGAGTCGGCGTTGACGCCGATACCTTCGCTCGTCTTGCGGCCGATCGTCTTGCTGTCGCCAACCTGCATGCTGTCGACGTCGGCGGCCGAGCCGGTCTTGCCCGACATGGCGAGGAACATCTTCTGCGCTTCCGGCCACGACTTCAGGCCGACCCGGACGACGGCGAGCTCGTCCTGCTTGCCGGAGCCGCCGCTCTTGAGCGCCGCCAGGTAGGCCTGCGCTTCGCTGTCGCTGAGGATGTGCTGGCGGACCATGTATACATTCGCCGAGCCCGACACGCTGGCGCCGACCTTGCCGAGCCCCTCCTTCTCGCCGCTCGCCGTGCCCTTGATCGAAACGCCCAGGTCGATCCGGGTCGACAACTGATACGTGCCGTCGGGCAGCGGCTTGACGGCGCACGAGATGTTGGGTTGCAGCCCGGCCACCGCACCGGCCGACAGCGTGCTCTTGCCACGCTCGCCGAACGCACCGCCTTCCTTCTCGCGCTTCTTCTCCCCCGAACCCTGGACGTCGCCATAGAGCCCGGCGCCACCGTCGATCGACTGCACGCCGCCCTTGGCGGAGCCGCCGAAGGTCGTCGAGCCGCCCGACGCGTTGGTCGTCGTTCGCGTTCCGGCGATCGCGCCGCCGGCCTTGCCGTCGCCGCGTTCGAGGCCGCCGCTCACGTTCGACGCCTTGCTCGAACCGTCGGCGGCCGTCGTCTTGTTGTCGCGCGAGCCGGTGATGCCGCCCGGGCCGGCTTTCCAGCCCGACTTGCTTTCGGTGCTCGTCTTCTTGCCGTCTTTCTCGCTTTCGTCGACCTTCGTCTTCTCGCGCGACAGCCCGTCGAGGCCGAGCTGGGTGGTCTTCGTGGTCGAGGTCGAATCGCGGCCCTTGGCAGTGACCGTCTCGTCGCTGTCTATCGTCGTCTTCTTCACGCCGCCGAGGCCGACGGTGCGGGACTCGTCGTGCACCGTGGTCTTCGACGCGCCGCCGGTCACTTCTGTCGTCGTCGTCGTGGTGCGCTTGTCGAGCGGCGACTTCTTCTCGATCGCGTTGTCGTGCTTGTCGATCTCGACGGCCTTGCCGACCGGCTCCGGCGACGCCGCGCGGGCGATGATGTCGTTCATCGTCTTGGCGTCGGTCGCCGGGTTGGCGGCGGCCTCGAGATCCTTGCCGACCAGGAGCAGCTGGCGCTGCACCTGGGAGAGCGCCTTGTCGACGTCGGCCTTCTGTGCCTGCATCGCCGCCTTGGCGGGGCCGTCGCGCTTGGGGATCTCGCCATCGAGCTTGTCGCGGGCGTCGGCGAGCTTGTCGTAAGCGCCCTGCAGCACCTTGCTGCGCGCTGCGAGCCTGGTCTGCAAGGTCGCCGGTTCCTGCTTGACGGCGATCGGCCGCGCGCCGCTCTTCGTCGTCTCGACACCTTGCGCGGCGGTGACGTTCATGATCGGCATCGGCGTGATCGGCTGGGGCGACGGCGGCAACCCGAGCTTGGAGAGCAATCCCATACGGAAATCCTGTCAGCGAGTGCAACGGGAGGGTGTTGCTTGTCGTCGTCGGCCCATGCAGATGATGGCAAGCAGGCACGTCAGCGTGGCCGTGCATGAAGCAACGAGAACGACGGCGGCCGGCGTCACCCCGGGCGCAGACTCTAGCCAGCCGGGTGCCGCAGTCAAGCGACATCCCTATTGAGAGGGCTGTTCAGAGGCCCGTCTGTGTCTCGCGGTAACTGAAGACGCGGCCGATCGGCCGGCCGCGGCTGCATTGCGGCGCCGTGGCGCGCTCGACGACTTTGCCCGAACGCAGCGCGACCCGGTCAGTCGCCTGCATCAACGTCGCCGCGTCGATCTCGGCCAGGCGCTGCATGTATTGGCGCGGGTCCTGCACCTGCATGCGCATCCAGTCGAACACCTCGTCGTCGGCGCGCAGCAGCAGCATCTCGTCGGGCAGCTCCCAGATCGCGGCGAAGCGCCGGTTGAAGTTGCTGATGTGGCCCGCGAGGTCGGTGACGAGCACGCCGTCGCTCACCGATTCGAGCGTCGCCTGCAGCTCGGCCTTGCTCGCATCGGCGCTGCGCCCGGCCTCGAACTCGGCGCTGCGATCCTGCAGGGCGACCACATAGAGGGCGGCGCCCGGCGCCGGCTCGACCCGGCTGACGCGGCGCGTCACCGGCACGGCGACGCCGCCGGGCCGCGACACGAAGGACTCGGAAACGATGCTCGCGCCGAAGCCCTCGGCGACCTCGCGCCAGAACACATCGTCTTCGGGCGTCACCGCCATCTCGTGCATGTCGCGGCCGACCAGGTCCGACGGCGCGACGCCAAGCAGCCGGCCGGCCGCCGCGTTGGCGGCGACGATGCGCAGGCCCTCGGGCTCGACCAGGCAGACCGCTTCGAGCATCGATTCGATGAGATGCGGCCAGGTCCGGCGCGCCGCGTCGGCGACGCTGAACCGGTCGACCGGCAACGGGTTGTTCATGTCACGGCGCCGACTTCAATCTTCGGTTTCCAACGCGACGGCCGGCTCGAAGAAGTAGGCAACGCGCGGGCTCGGCGCCAGGAACTCCAGCGCCGTCGGCGGCAGCTGCTGCGGCTTGATGCTGCGCCGGATGCCCAGGCCGGTGGCCGTCTCGAGGTCGAGCACGAGCGCTTCGTCGCGCGGCACGCCGTGATCGTGCACGAGCACGCTCGGCTTGAGCGGCCGCGACGAATTGACCGCCACCACTGTGGCGTAGCGGTCGTCGGTGAGCTGCACCGTCGAGCCGGGCGGATAGACGCCCATCATCTTGATGAAGGCGCCGATGATCGAGGTGTCGTACTTGCTGCGCCCTTGCGCGAACAGCAGCGACAGCGACTCGTGCGGCGTCAGCGCCCGTGCCGGCAGGCGCGGGTTGCACAAGTTGTCGTAGCGGTTGACGAGCGAGACGATGCGCGCGCCCATGGTCATGCGGTCGCTGTTGAGCCGGGCCGGAAAGCCGGTGCCGTCGGCATGCTCGTGGTGCTGCCCAATCACCGCCGTCGCGCCGGCCGACAGGCCCATGCGCCGCGCCTGCACCAGGCCGAGCTCGACGTGCTCCTGGTAGACGCGCACCTCGCTCGGAGAGAAGTTGTCTTCGCGGTGGCGCAGCCGCTGAGGCAGGTCGCACTTGCCGACGTCGTGCAGCATCGCGCCGACGCCCAGGTCCTGCATCTCCTCGGCCGAGAAGCCGAAGCAGCGGCCCATCAGCAACGAAACGATGCCGACGTTCATGGCGTGCATCGATGCCTTGTCGCCGGCGCCCTCGGTGAGGACGCGGATGCAGAGCTCGCGTGCATCGACCATCTTGTCGACCAGGGCGCGGGTCAATTGCTCGGCCTGCACTTTGGCCTCGCGTGGCTTGCCGGCGACCAGCTCGATCGTCTGCCGGCAGAGGCGCGAGGCCTCGCCGTATTGACGCTCGCAGACCCTCTGCGCCTCGCGCTGCGCCTCGAGCCGGCTCCGGCCTGCGACGGGCCGGCCTTCGTCCTGCGACCGCGCCGAGTCGAGCGCGCCCGGCGCGGTGGCCGGACCGGTCGGTTCGTCGTTGGCGGCCTCGCCCGGGTCGGCGGCGGCGTCGGCGTGGGCATCGTTGGCAGCGGCCCGGCCGGGTCGCGTCTGGGCCGGCGTCGGCTCGCCGCCGTCGAGCAGCGACAGATCGCTGTCCTGCGGGCTCCAGCGGACCCGGCCGAGGCCGAGCGAGCGGATCGTCGCCACCTGCGCCGGCGTCGTGATGCGAAAGCTGCTGAGCGGGAACGGGTGCGACATCCAGCCCACGTCGAGATGCACGAACATGCCGACGCGCAGCGCCTGGACGTCGATCTCGGGGGTGAGGGTGGCTGCCTTCATTGGAGTGGAGCCCGCGCGACATCGGCACACGGGGCTAGCGGTGTTATCGGCGCCGCCCCGCCGGGCTTGAGGCCCGGGCCGATTCAGCCCCCGTCCGGGTGAACCTCTAAACTCAGCGCCTCGCCCTCGCCTACGCACCGGAACATCCGCTCGACCATGAAGATCCTTGTCCTCGGCGGCGGCGTGTTCCTCGGTGCCGCCGTACTCGATTCGGCGCTCGACCGCGGCCATGAGCTCACCGTCTTCAACCGCGGCCGCGCCCGCAGCGGCTGGCCGGCGGGTGTCGAAGCGATCGCCGGCGACCGGACCACCGACCTCGGATTGCTCGCCGGGCGCAAGTTCGACGCCGTCGTCGACACCTGCGGTTATGCGCCTGCCGACGTGAAGAAGAGCACAGAAGCGTTGCGCGACAGCGCCATCTACTGCTTCGTCTCGAGCATCTCGGCCTACCAGTCGTTCGCCCATGCACCGGTGCGCGAGACGGACCGGCTCGCCGACTTCGCGACCATCGCCCCGACCGACCGCGACCTCGCCCACTACGGGCCGCAGAAGGCGGCCTGCGAGGCCGAGGTCCTGAACGTCTTCGGCGAGCGCGGCCTGATCGTGCGACCCGGCCTCATCGTCGGCCCCGGCGACCGCAGCGGCCGCTTCAGCCACTGGCCGTGGCGCGCCCTCGAAGGCGGCGAGATGCTGGTTCCCGACCTCGGCGACGACGAGCCGCTGCAGTTCATCGACGTGCGCGACCTCGGCGCCTGGATCGTGCGTCTGCTCGAGCGCGGCGAGCGTGGCGCCTTCAACGCCACCGGCCCGGCGAACGGGCCGCCCTGCAGCTGGGCCGACCTGGTCGCCGCCTGCCAGGACGAGGCCGCCGAGCGCGGCGCGCCCGAGCTGCAGCCGACGCCGGTCGCCGAGAGCTTTCTGCTCGCCCGGGGCGTCGAGCCGTGGAGCGAGCTGCCGCTCTGGTTGCCTTCGCAAGACGCCGACAACCACGCCCATTCGCGGGTCGAGATCCAGCGCGCCGAGCGGGCCCGGCTGACGACCCGGCCGCTCGAGCAGACGGTGGCGGCGGTGATGGACGAAGGCGTTCCCGCCGCCGACGACGCGCGCCGCAGCGGCAAGCTGACGCGGGCGCGCGAGGCCGAGTTGCTTGCGCTCTGGCGCGACCAGCCCGAGGCGGACGCCGCGCCGTGACGACCTCGGCAAAAACGCGCTCGACCCAGGTCGCGATCGTCGGCGCCGGGCCGGCCGGCTTGCTGCTCGGCGCCCTGCTCGCCAAGGCCGGCGTCGAGTCGGTGATCGTCGAGCAGCGCGATGCCGACTACGTGCTCGGCCGCATCCGCGCCGGCGTGCTCGAGCAGGTCACCGTCGACCTGCTCGACGCCGCCGGCGCCGGTGCGCGCATGCACGCCGAGGGATTGCCGCACGAAGGCATCGAACTCTGCTTCGGCGGCGCGCGGCACCGCATCGACCTGCACGGCCTGACCGGCGGCAAGCAGGTCATGGTCTACGGCCAGACCGAGGTGACGCGCGACCTGATGCAGCTGCGCGCTGCCGCCGGCCTGCCCACGGTCTACGAGGCCCAACAGGTGAGCCTGCACGGCTTCGATGCCGCGAAGCCGAGCGTTCGCTACATGCACGGCGGCACCGCGCACGAGCTGCATTGCGACTTCATCGCCGGCTGCGACGGCTACCACGGCGTCAGTCGGCAGAGCGTTCCGGCAAGCGCCCTGAAGACCTTCGAGCGGGTCTATCCGTTCGGCTGGCTCGGCGTGCTCTCGGAGACGCCGCCGGTCTCGCACGAGCTGATCTATTCCAACCACGAGCGCGGCTTCGCCCTCTGCAGCATGCGCTCGGCGGCGCGCAGCCGGTACTACGTGCAGTGCTCGTCCGACGACAAGGTCGAGCGCTGGAGCGACGATGCGTTCTGGGACGAGTTGCGCCAGCGCCTCGACCCGGCCGCGGCCGAGGCGCTGGTCACCGGTGCATCGATCGAGAAGAGCATCGCGCCGCTGCGCAGCTTCGTCGCCGAGCCGATGCGCTTCGGCCGGCTCTTTCTCGCCGGCGACGCGGCGCACATCGTGCCGCCGACCGGCGCCAAGGGACTCAACCTCGCTGCCGGCGACGTCGGCCTGCTCGCGCGCGCCTTCGCCGAGCACTACGGCGAGAAGAGCGACGCCGGCATCGACGGCTATTCCGAGCGGTGCCTGCGCCGTGTCTGGCGCGCCGAGCGCTTCTCGTGGTGGTTCACTTCGCTGATGCACAAGTTTCCCGAGACCGGCGCGTTCGGCCAGAAGATGCAGGCCGCCGAGCTCGACTATCTCGTCCACTCGACGGCAGCATCGACCGCGCTGGCCGAGAATTACGTCGGCCTGCCGCTGTAGCGCCTACTCTCACCGAAGGAATCCGCCATGACCCGACTGCCCCGCCGCTCCTTCATGCTGCTGTCCGGCACCGCGCTGCTCGGCGCCGCCGCGCCGCTCGCCTTCGCGCAGACCAGCGCGCCGCACAACCGCGCCGTGTTCCAGGTGATGGACAACGAGCCGGCACGCTGGAACATGATCCTCAGCAACATGCAGAACCTGCGCGACGGCGTCGGCAGCGAGCCGATCGAGATCGAACTCGTCGCCTACGGTCCGGGTATCAACATGCTGAAGGCCGACTCGAGCGTGAAGCAGCGCGTGGCAGAGGCGCTGAAGGCCGGCGCCACGGTCAACGCCTGCCAGAACACGATGAGCAACCAGAAGCTGGCGCCGGCCGACATGCTGCCCGAGATCGGCTATGTGCCGGCGGGCGTGGTCGAGGTCATGCGCAAGCAGCAGCAGGGCTGGGCCTACATCCGCTCCTGAGCCGACCCCCGTGGCGGTGCCTGGACGCCGCCACGTTCAGAGCCCGCTCAGAAGTCGCGGTAGGCCGTGATGCCGATCGTCCTCGGGCGCAGGTAGTAGGCCTCGCTGACGCCCTGGACCGACGGCTGCTGCAGGATGCGGTGGTTGTTGGTCAGGTTCTTCGCGAACACCGAGAACTCCCAGCGGTCGACGTTCAGGCCGACGCTCGCGTCGGCGGTGAAGTAGCCGGGCCGCAGGTAGTCGGTCGACGAGCGGATGAAGGTGCCGTGGCTCGAGCCGGTCCACGAGCCGCTGCCGCGAACGATCATGTCGAGATTGGACATCGCCGCCGTGCGGTACTCGAAGCCGAGCCGCGCGCTGTACTTCGGCACGCCCTGGATCGGGTCGCCCTTGCGCGCATTGAAGCCGTTGCCGTCGCTGCCGAGCGCCGGCGTGTCGTCGGCGAAGACGGCATGGGTGTAGCTCGCGCCCGCAGCCAGCGTCAGCGCATCGGTGGCGCGCCAGCGTGCCTCGGCCTCGATGCCGTCGACCTTGGCGCGGCCGACGTTGGTCTCGAAGTCGAAGCCCGACGAAGGCAGCACGACGTCCTGCTGGATGTCCTTCCAGTCGATGTGGAACAAGGCGACGTTGAGCGAAAGGCGGTTGTCGAACAGGCGCGACTTGCTGCCGATCTCGTAGCTCCACAGGCTGTCGGGCTTGAACGAATCGGGCACGGTGGTACCCGGCAGGCCGAGGGCGAGCAGGTCCATCGCCACCAGCGGCGTCGCCGGCACCGGGCGGTTGGCGGCGCCGAGGCGAAAGCCCTTGGCGATGTTGGCGTAGAGCGAGGTCTCGCTGCTCGCGTCCCAGTTGACGGCAAAGCGCGGCGTCAGGGCGTTGGCCTTGCTGTCGATCGCTGCCGTCGACGGACCGCCGGCGTAGTAGAAGTCGCCTTCGCGGGTGAAGTTCTGCGTTGCGCGCAGGGCGCGCAGGCCGACCGTGCCGCGCAGTGTCGGGCTGGCGTTGTACGTCAGCTCGCCGAACAGCGAATACTGCTTGTCGAGGTAGTGGCGGGCGCTGTAGTACGAGCTGTCGCCGGTGAAGGCGCCGGGAAAGCTGCCCGCGAGCTGGTTCGGGTCGTTGATGTCGGCGCCGGCCGCGGTGAAGGCGGCATTGATGCCGAAGATCGGCTCGTTGTCGATGACCTGCGTCTTCGTGCGCGCCAGGTAGACGCCGCCGACCCAGGTCAGCGGGCCGCGCGCCGGGTCGTAGTCCTTCGAGGCCAGGCGCAGCTCGAGCGAGGTCTGGTCGGTCTTGTTGGCAAGCTGCACCGCCGAGTTCAGGCCGTTGACGGTGGTGCCGAGCGCCATGTCGGCGACCTGCGACGCGATGTAGCCGACGTTGATGTAGGTGCCGTCCTGGATCCGGTCGAAGCGGCGCCGGTAGCCGCTGAGCACACCGGTGAGGTCACCGAAGCCGACGTCGCCGTTGACCGTCAGGCTCGGCACGGTCAGCTTGTCGTTGCCCGGCTCGCGCACCGTCTTGCTGGTCTGGAACAGGCCGAGCGCCGGCGTCGTCGGCGGGTTGTTCGGCAATTGGTAGCTGCCGACATTGAGGAAAGCGACGTCGACGTCGTTGCTCTTGAAGCGCTGGTAGAAGAGCGCCGGCGTAAGCGACCATCCCGGCGCGACCTGCGCCTTCAGCGCCAGCTTGAGGACGTCCCAGTGCGTGCTGTCGATGCCCTTGTCGATGACCGCCAGCGTCGTCGGCGAGACCTGGTCGATGTAGCCGCTGTCGTGACCGGTCTGCACGCCGATGCGCAAGCCGATCTGGTCCTTGGCCAGGGGCACGTTGAGCACCGCCTGGGCGAGGTAGTTGGTGCCGCCGTGCGAGGTCGTCGACAACTCGGTGTAGGCGTTGCCTGAAAACGCCCGTGCGTCGGGCTGCTTGCTGATGAAGCGGATCGTGCCCCCGAGCGAGCTCGAGCCATAGAGCGTGCCCTGCGGCCCGCGCAGCACCTCGACCCGTTCGAGGTCGAAGAAGCGCGGCTCGGCCGTGCCCTGGCTGTAGAGGTTGCGCGTCGTCAGCGAGACGTCGTCGAGGTAGATCGAGACCGTCGCCGAGCCTGCCTGCGAGCTGACGCCGCGCATCTCGAACGTGCCGAGGCCGGCGCCGCCCTGGCTGGAGAACGAGAGGTTGGGAACGGCGCGGCTCAGGTCCGTGAGGTCGCTGATGTGGTTGTCCTGGATCGCGTCGCCCGAGACGACCGAGACGCTGAGCGGCACCTTGCGCACGTCTTCCTTGCGCTTCTGCGCCGTGATGGTCACGGCGTCCAGGGTGGCCGAGGGAGGCGCTGAGGCGGCTGCCGGCGCAGTCGCGGGCGCGGTCTGGGCCTGCGCCGACAGGGCGCCGAGGACGAGGGCCGCGAGCAGCGGCAGCGAGGCGACGATCCGATGGCTCGACAAGGTGGTTCCTCCCGTGGACGACGTGGCATGAGCGCGAACGGCGTCGGTGCGCCGTCCATCGCGCGCCGGCACGCAAGGAGCGGGCCCGCTGTCGCGGACCACCGGCGCAAGACCATCCTGCCGCCTTTGGCCGGCGGCGCCAAGCCGGACTGACCCGCGTTGCGCCGCCGCCCGCCTTATGCCCGTGCGACGGCCAGCCAACGGTCGAGCCGCTCGCGGTCGGCGAGCAGCCCCTCGCTGTCGCCTTCATCGACGATCGCGCCGCGGTCGAGCACGACGGCGCGCGCGGTGATCGGCAGGATCAGGCGCGGGTTCTGCTCGACGATGATGGCCGAGACGCCTTCGTCGCGAACGACGCGGGCGATCGAGCGCAGCAGTTCGTGGGCGATGATCGGCGCCAGTCCCTCGAGCGGCTCGTCGAGCAGCAGCAGGCGCGGGTTGAGCACGAGCGCGCGCGCCACCGCGAGCATCTGCTGCTCGCCGCCCGAGAGCTGGTTGCCCATGTTCGCCTTGCGCTCCTCGAGCCTCGGAAACATGGCGTAGACGCGCTCCGGCGTCCACGGCCCGGGCCGCGCCACGGCGGCGAGGTTCTCGGCGACGGTGAGCGAGCGGAAGATGTTGCGCTCCTGCGGCACCCAGCCGATGCCGGCGGCGGCGCGCGCATGCGGCGGCAACGCCGTGATGTCGCGGCCGCCGAGGAAGATGCGGCCGCCGTGGTGTCGCGTCACGCCGACCAGGCTGTTGAGCAGCGTCGTCTTGCCGGTGCCGTTGCGGCCGAGCAGGGCCAGCGACTGCCCTTCGGCGAGCGCGAAGTCGACGCCCTGCACGACGACCGCCTGACCGTAGCCGGCGCGCAGCCCCTCGACGCGCAGCAGCTCAGCCATGCGCGTGTCCTTCGGCCTCGTCTTCGCCGAGATAGACGGCCTTGACGCGCGGATCGTTCGAGATCGATTCGACGTCGCCCTCGGCAAATACGGCGCCGTTGACGAGTACGGTTACCGTCTTCGCGAAGTTGAAGACCAGGTCCATGTCGTGCTCGATGAGCAGCACCGACACGTCGGCCGGCAGAGCGTTGATGGTCTCGAAGATTTCCTGGCGATCGCCTTCGGGCACGCCGGCGACCGGCTCGTCGAGCAGCAGCACGCGCGGCCGGCAGGCCAGCGCGGTGGCGATCTCGAGCAAGCGCCGCTTGCCGTAGGCGAGCGAGGCGACCGGCTGGTCCATGACGTCGGCGAGGTTGAAGCGTGCGAGCAGGCTCTCGCATTCGATGGCGATCGCCGGATCGCGGCCGAGCGGTTGCCAGAGGCCGGCGCCGGCGCCACGCTGCGCCGTGACGGCGAGCGCCAACGACGAAAGCGGCGTCAGGCCGTTGAAGAGTTGCGTGATCTGGAAGGTGCGCACCATGCCGCGGCGCACCCGCTCGTGCACCGACAACCGCGTGATGTCCTGGCCGTCGAGGGCGATCGATCCCGACGTCGGCTCGAGCACGCCGGTGAGCAGGTTGATGAGCGTCGTCTTGCCGGCGCCGTTCGGCCCGATCAGGGCGTGGCGCGCGCCGCGCTCGACCTTGAGCGAGACGTCGTTGGTCGCGGCGAGGCCGCCGAAGCGCTTGACCAGCGAGCGCGTCTCGAGGACCACGACCGGTGCGGCGCCCGACACGACGGCGCTCATCGCCGGCCTCTGCCGAACCAGGTCCACGGCCGCACGAAGCGGTCGCGGCCGACGAGCACCAGCACGACGAGAAAGAGGCCGAGCCAGAAGTTCCAGTACTGCGGCGTCCAGGCCGAGACCAGGTCGTGCAGGAGCTTGAAGACGATGGCGCCGAAGACGCCGCCGTAGAGATAGCCGGTGCCGCCGATGACGAGCACGAGCAGCACCTCGGCGCTGCGGTGGAAGTCGAAGACGTCGAGCGAGGCGAAGCCGCTCGTCTGCGCGAGCAGCGCGCCGGCAGCGCCGGCGATCGCCGCGGCGATCGTGTACACGGCGACCAGGCGCAGCCGCACCGACAGGCCGATGCTTTCGGCGCGCAGCCGGTTGTCGCGCAGCGCCTGCAGCGAAATGCCGAACGGCGAGTGGATGATGCGGCGGGCGATGAAGAGCGCAGCAGCGAGGACGACCAGCGAATAGGCGTAGGCGACGCGGCCCGAGAGGTCGAAGTCGAAGCGCCCGAACGGCGTCACGAGCGGGCCCATGACGACGCCCTGCAGGCCGTCGGCGCCGCCGGTCAGCCAGTCGAGCTTGTTGGCGAGTTCGTAGAGGATCGAGGCGACGCCGAGCGTCACCATCAGCCGCGTCAGGTCGGTGCCGCGCAGGATCAGCACGCTCGTCGCCAGGCCGAGCAACGCGCTCGCCGCGACGGCGACGGCGAGACCCACCAGCGGGTCGGGCATCGCGTCCTTGGCGAACAGCGCCGCCGTGTAGGCGCCGAAGCCGAAGAAGGCGGCGTGGCCGAGCGAGACGATGCCGGCGTAGCCGAGGATGAGGTCGAGCGAGACCGCGAACAGGGCGACGATGGCGATCTCGTTGAGCAGCAACGACTGGCCCTGCAGCAGCAGCCACGACAGCGGCAAGGCCGCGAACAGCGCCATCTCCCACCAGCGCCAGCGCGCGTAACCGCGCAGCGAGCGCGCCGAAGGCGAGATCTCCGGCCTGGCCGCGCTCATCGCCCGCCCGCCTTCGCGAACAGCCCCTGCGGCCGCCAGACAAGGATCGCGATCATCAGCGTGTAGACGATGAAGGCGCCGAGCTTGGGCACGTAGTACTTGCCGGCCACGTCTGCGATGCCGAGCAGCAGCGCGGCGACGAGCGGGCCGGTGATCGTCGTCGTGCCGCCGACCGAGACGACGATCAGGAAATAGATCATGAACTTGAGCGGAAAGGTCGGATCGAGCCCGAGCACCTCGGCGCCGAGCGCGCCG
>JANXXS010000261.1 GCA_025350505.1 Burkholderiales bacterium | reverse complement strand
ACGACGCCGAGGTAGAGGCCGGTGCTCATGCCGAGGATTGTGTCGCGCTGCTCGGTCCGGGAGGGAGGCGGCGGGGCACTTCGGCTCCATGTCCCCCGGCGAGCACCAAGCAAGCTTGGCGCTCGCCTCCTCCTAATACTTACGCCGAAGCGCCCCGCCGCCTCCCTCCCGGACCGAGCAGCGCGACACAATCCTCGGCATGAGCACCGGCCTCTACCTCGGCGTCGTCCAGTTCTTCTTCGCGGCGACCTGGATCGTCTACGTCCTCTACCTGCCGCAGCTGGCGGCGCAGGCCGGCATCGCCAAGAGCGCCGTGGCCTGGATCCTGATGGCCGACCAGCTCGTCTTCGTCTTCGCCGACTACGCGAGCGGCGTCGCCGCCGACCGCGTCGCGCGCACGATGGGTCGCATCGGCCTCTGGGTGCTGGCGGCGACGCTCGTGTCGTGCGCTGCCTTCCTCGCCTTGCCCTTCGTCGCCCCGAGCGCGTCGCCCGCGATCTTCATCGCCTTGACGATGCTCTGGGCGGTCACCTCGTCGGCGCTGCGCGCGCCGCCGCTCGCCCTGGTCGGCAAGCACGCGGCCAAGCCGAGCCAGCCGATCCTGGTCGGCCTCTCGCTGCTCGGGCTGGGCATCGCCAACGCCTTCCAGCCCTACCTCGGCCTGAGCTTGCGCGGCATCGACCCGCGCATTCCGTTCGCGCTGTCGAGCGCCGCGCTCGCGCTCGTCACGATCGGCCTCGTCGCCGCCGAGCGCGCGCTGGCGCGGGCCGCGGCTGCGGCGCCTGCCCAGGCGCCGGCGACGGCCGCCTCATCGGGGCCGGCCACGGAAGGCGCGGCGCCGGTGCTGATCGCCGCGGCGCTGCTCGCGGCGCTGGCCTTCCAGGTCCACGTCTTCATCGACAGCGCGCCGCTCTACCTGCGCCAGGCGCCGCCGACGCAGCTGCCGATGCTCTCGCCGGTGTTCTGGATCGGCTTCAACCTCGGCATGCTGCCGATGTCACTGGCCGCCAGGCGCTGGCCGCCGGCGCGGGTGATGGGCGTGTCCGCGCTCATCGCCGCGGCAGCCTCGGGACTGGCGACGGTGGCACCGAACCTGTCGACGCTGGTCGCGACGCAGTTCGCCGCCGGCGCCGCCTGGGCCGGCGTCATCATCGCCGCCTTCGCCTGGGCGCTGGCGCGCGGCGGCGCCGGCCACGCCGGCGCTTTCGCCGGCGCCATCTCGTCGGTGCTGGCGCTGGCGACGCTGGCGCGCATGGGCAGCGTCGCAGCCGGCTGGCCGAAGGCGCCGGGGTTCAGCGACGCGCTGGCCTGGTGGCCGGTGATCGGCTGGCTGGCGGCGAGCGTGGTCGTCGTCGCGTTGCTGGCCCGGCCATCGCGGCGCGTCACGACCTGAGCCTTCGCGCGCCGGCGAGCGCCGCTCCGGCCGCCGATTCCGTCAGGGGCCGAGCTGGCGCCAGGCGTAGGTGAAGGTCAGCGCGGCGACGTGGGCGCGCTGCTCGTTGTCGGCGGCACCGGCGTGGCCGCCTTCGATGTTCTCGTAGAACAGCACGTCGTTGCCGCGCTCCTTCATCAGCGCCGCCATCTTGCGCGCATGGCCGGGGTGGACGCGATCGTCGCGCGTCGACGTCGTGAACAGCACGGGCGGATATTTCACGCCGGGCTTGACGTTCTGGTACGGGCTGTAGCGCGAGATGAAGGCCCAGTCGGCGGCGACGTCGGGGTCGCCGTACTCGCCCATCCACGAAGCGCCGGCGAGCAGCTTGTTGTAGCGCTTCATGTCCAGGAGCGGCGCCTGGCAGATCACGGCGTTGAAGAGATCGGGCCGCTGCAGCATGACCGCGCCGACGAGCAGGCCGCCGTTGCTGCCGCCCTCGATGCCGAGATGTTTCGGAGACGTGAACTTGCGCGCCACCAGGTCGTCGGCGACGGCGATGAAGTCGTCGTAGCTTTTCTGCTTGTCGGCCTTGATCGCCGCCTGGTGCCAGGCCGGGCCGAACTCGCCGCCGCCGCGGATGTTGGCGAGCACGAAGATGCCGCCCTTGCCGTACCACTCGGCTCCGTAGGCGCCGGAGTAGAACGGCAGCTGCGGCTGCTCGAAGCCGCCGTAGCCGTAGAGCAGCGTCGGCGTGCGCCCGTCGCCGGGATGCGCACCATCGAGACCTTTCGGCCAGACGACGAAGTAGGGCACTCGCGTGCCGTCTTTCGAGGTCGCGAAGAACTGCTCGACGCGCATGCCCGAGGCGTCGAAGAGCGCGGGTCGCGACTTCACGGTCTCGCGCGCGTCGCTGCCGGTCGCGGCCAGGGCCAGCGAATCGGCGGTCAGGAAGTCGACGTAGGTGAGCCAGTAGCGCTCGGCGAGCGCGCCGTCGGAGCGGGGCGGCACGGCGGCGCGGCCCCTCTCGGCCGGCACGCCGTCGAGCTCCGGGTCGTACAGCGGCGTGACGCCGATCGTGCCGGGAAAGGGCGCCTTGACCTCGCGCCGGGCGAAGCGACTGCCCGACTTCTTCCACTCCTCGAGCCGGCTCGCCACGTTGTCGAGGACGTCGAGGACGAGCGCATCGCGGGTCTGCCGCCAGGCCACGAGCGAGCGCGTCGGCGTCGGCGCGAACAGCACGGTCATGTCGCGCTTGCCGGCGAGATAGGCGTCGGCATCGGTGGCGAGCAGGCTGCCGGCGGCGTAGGTCGCGCCGCCGGTCTTCCACTCGCTGCGCAGCTCGATCAGCATCGTGTCGCGCATGAAGGCGAACTGCGCGTCGTCGGGGACGTCGACGGCGACCAGCTTGTCGCCCTGGAGCAGGAATCGCTTGCTGTTCCAGAAGTCGACGCCGCGGTTGAAGACGGTCCGCTCGTAGCCGGGCGTACGGTCGACCGAGACACCCACCGAGACGTCCCGCGTCGTGCCTTCGAACACCGTCATCGCCTCGGCGAGAGGCGTGCCGCGGCGCCAGCGCTTGACGAGGCGCGGGTAGCCGGACTCGGTCATCGAACCGGGACCGAAGTCGGTGGCGACGTAGACCGTGTCGGCGTCGATCCATTCGAGCTCCGACTTCGCCTCGGGCAGGACGAAGGCGCGGTCGCCTTCGACGAAGCGCTTGCTGACGGTGTCGAATTCGCGCACCACCGTCGCGTCGGCGCCGCCGCGCGCCAGCGACACCAGGCAGCGCCGGTTTTCCGGGCCGAGGCATTGCATGCCCTGCCAGGTCCAGTTCTCCTTTTCCGCGGCGCCGAGCGCGTCGAGGTCGAGCACCGTCTCCCACGGCACCACCGCCTTGCGGTAGTCGGCGAGCGTCACGCGACGGACCAGGCCGCGCTTGTTCGTCTCGTCCTGCCAGACGTTGTAGAAGAAGTCACCGTGCCGCGCGACGTAGGGAATGCGGTCGCGCGAGTTGTAGATCGAGAGCAGCTTCGCGTAGGTGGGGGCGTAGCCAGGGCGCGTCTCGAGCGCGCTTGCAGTCTCGGCGTTGCGGGCACGGGCCCAGTCGAGCGAGCGTGTGGCGCCGACATCCTCGAGCCAGAGATAGGGATCTTCGATCGTCATGGTGTCGGCAGAAAGTGCGGGTAGCGGAGCGAAGGTCGACGTGGCAGAGGCGACGATCGCGATGGCAAGCGCCTGCCCCAGGCGCCGGGTCGCAAGGAGAGGAAGAGCGTTCATGTGGGCTTCAGAAGCCGGAACCCGGCGTCGCGAGATGGGTCGATTCTTCGGCCGTCGATTGCCGGCCGAGGATCGCGTTGCGACCCGGGAAGCGGCCGAACCGCTCGATCACGGCGCGATGCCGCTGCGCGTAGTCGAGCATGTGCGCGAGCTCGGGCACCGCGGCGGTGAGTCGCGTGAACAGACGCACCGCCTCGTCCTGCATGGCCATGCCCTCGGCGTGCTCGAAAGGCATGTAGGCAAAGGCGCGCATGAAGGGCGGCAGCTGCTCGTCGAGACGCGAGCCGACCATGGCGCTCGCGCCGGCCAGGGCTTGCGCGTCGCCGGCAAACGCCCGCTTGTCGCCGCGGAACGCGTTGCGCGTGAACTGGTCCAGCAGCACGATGCGCGCGAGCGCGCCCGCCGCGGTGGCGGCCCATGCATCGAGCTCGCCGCGCAAGGCCTGCTCGATGGCTGGGCCGAAGCGTGTCGCGATCTCGGCGTCGAAGGCCGCATCCTTCTTGAACCAGACCTTTCGCTGCGTGCCGAATTCGGCGCTGCCCGCCGCGCCGAACCAGAAGTCGAGGACCGCCGAGGCAGGGTCCGCGCTGGCGGACGATTCGCTCATGTCGCGCCCATGCGTTCCGGCGCGATCTGCACGGAGCGCTCGTCGTCGGAGACCCAGACGACGCCGTCCTGGCGGTTGAGTTGCAGCTGCATGCCGCGCGCGGCCAGGCCGGCGAGTTCGCGGCTCTGTTCGGGCGGAACGCGCCAGGCCTCGACGTTGCCGGAGCGGGCGATGCGGCTGCCGAGGCCGGCCCACCACGACGCCGCCGAGGTGCCGAAGGCGAACACGCTGACGCGGTCGGCGCGGCCGCTCGCCTTGGCCAGCCGGCGCTCTTCGGGCTGGCCGACCTCGATCCATTGCACGATCCGGCCGGTCAGGTCCTTTTGCCACAGCTCGGGCTCGTCGGGGTCCCACATGCCCTTGGCGAACTCGAGCCCACCGTAGCGCGAGTCGGCGGGCACGCAGAGCGCGAAGGCAAGCAGGCGCACCATCATTCGCTCGTCGGTCTCCGACGGATGACGCGCCAGGGTGAGTGCGTGATCCGCATAGAGGCCGCGATCGATGTCGGCGATCTGCAGCGCTGCCTTGAATACCGTCGCCTTCTGGGCCATCGCCGGACTGTAGGCCCTGGCGACACGAGGCCGTCACGGTGGCGCCACAATCGGCCCCAGTCTTCGAAAGACAGCGACATGAGCATGAAGAAGTCCGACCTCGACAAGCACCTCGCCAGGAAGATCGGCGGGCGCATGAAGGCCGCGGGCGTTCCCGATCGCTTCGCCCAGGGCGCGGCAGAGTCGGTCGACCGGCGCGAGCAGCGTCGCCTCGATGCGGCGGCCGGGCTCGTGCCCTTCGCTTGCAAGCTGCCGGCCGATCTGGCGGCGACGCTGCGCGAGCGCGCGGCGTCGCACAAAGGCGGCATGAACGGCCTGGTCGCCGGGCTGCTGAAGAAGGCTCTCGGCTGATGGCCAACCGCAACCCCCCGCGCCGCTCGATCGCATGACGCGACACGCCTTCGATCTCTTCATCATCGGCGCCGGCAGCGGTGGCGTGCGCGCGGCGCGCCTCGCGGGGCAGCGTGGCCTGCGCGTGGCGGTGGCCGAAAGCGCGGCGCTCGGCGGCACTTGCGTCAACCTGGGCTGCATCCCGAAGAAGCTCTACAGCTTTGCCGCTCACTACGCCGAAAGCTTCGAGGAAGCGCAGGGATTCGGCTGGACGCACGCGGCAGCGAGCTTCGACTGGTCGGTGCTGAAGGCCAATCGCGCCGCCGAGATCGCGCGCCTCAACCGCGTCTATGGCGAGCTCATGACCAGCGTCGGCGTGACGCTGCTGCGCGGCCGGGCCTGCGTCGTCGGCGCCAACGCGGTCGAGGTGAACGGTGTCGTGCATGGCGCCGAGCGCATCGTCGTCGCCACCGGAGGCTGGCCGGTGCCACCCGACGTGCCGGGCGGCGAGCTGGCGATCAGCTCGAACGAGATCTTCGACCTGGCCGAGTTTCCGAAGCGGCTGGTCGTGGTCGGCGGCGGCTACATCGCCTGCGAGTTCGCGTCGATCTTCAACGGTCTCGGCGCCGAGGTCACGCAGCTCTATCGCGGCGAGCAGATCCTGCGCGGCTTCGACGACGAAGTGCGCGACTTCGTCGCCGCCGAAATGAAGAAGAAGGGCGTGGACATCCGCGTGCAGCAGAAGATGCTGGGGCTCGACAAGGTCGGCGACGGCATCCGTGTCGCCCTCTCCACCGGCGACGAGATCGTCGCCGATGCGGTGCTCGGCGCCACCGGCCGCACGCCCAACACCGCCGGCCTCGGCCTCGAGGCGCTCGGCGTCGCGCTCGCACCGAACGGCGCCGTCGTCGTCGACGCGAACTACCGCAGCAGCGTGCCAAGCATCCACGCGGTGGGCGACGTCATCGACCGGGTCCAGCTCACGCCGGTGGCGCTGGCCGAGGCGACGGCGCTGATCGACCACCTCTACGGCGACGGCGGCCGCAGCGTCGACTACATGCACATTCCGACCGCGGTGTTCACCCATCCGAACATCGGCACGATCGGTTTTTCGGAGCGCGACGCACGGGCCCGGTTCGAGACGATCCGCGTCTATCGCACCGACTTCATGCCGCTACGCCACACCTTGTCGGGCAGCAGCGAGCGGACCCTGATGAAGCTCGTCGTCGATGCCGCCAACGACCGCGTGATCGGCCTGCACATGGTCGGTGCCGATGCCGGCGAGACGATCCAGGGCTTCGCCGTGGCGATGAAGGCCGGCGCCACCAAGGCGGTCTTCGACGCGACCCTCGGCATTCACCCGACGGCCGCCGAGGAGTTCGTGACGATGCGAGCGCCGGTGGTGGCATCATGACCGGCCTTGCCACCGGCAGCCCTCGCTTCATGGCCGCAGCACCGATCGCCCTTCATCGCCTTGCGCTCGTCCTCGTTGCCGGTCTCCTCGCAACGTCCTTCGCTGGCGCCGCGGACAAGGCGGCAAGCGGGCCGGCCGCGCGTGCTCCCTCGCGTACTCGTTTGCTGACCCCGGCCGAACTGCGCGATTGCAACGCCCAGGAGGCTCGCGTGCTTGCCCTGACCAACGATGCGCGAAGCGAGAAGGCAGCCATCGAAGCCGAGAAGGCCGAGATCACGCGCATCGGTGCCAGCCTTGCCGAGCAGATCACCACGCTCGACAAGACCAGCGCCGAGGCGGTCGACGGCTACAACGCAAAGGTCGGGGCGCGCGACAAGCGCATCGACGACTACCAGGATCGCGTCACCGCTTTCAACCTCAAGGCCGAATCCATCAACGCGGCGAAAGAGGCGTACGCGAAGGCGTGCGACCAGCGCCGCTACGACGAGCGCGACCTGAACGACATCAAGCGCAAGAAATGACCGAGGCGACGATGACCGACGACAACCCGCTGCTGCAGCCCTGGACCGGCGAATATGCGCTGCCGCCGTTCGCCGCGGTGCGCGCCGAGCACTTCGCGCCGGCCTTCCGGCAGGCGATGCAGGCGCACCTGGCCGAGATCGATGCCATCGCGCAGTCGGCCGAGGCACCGAGTTTCGCCAACACGATCGCCGCACTCGACCGCGCCGGTCGCCTGTTCGATCGCGTCGGCGGCCTGTTCCACAACCTCACGTCGAGCGAGACCTCGCCCGACCTGCAGGCGGTGGAGCGCGAGATGGCGCCGCTGCTGGCCGCGCACGACAGCCGCGTCTATATGCACGGCGCGCTGTTCGCGCGCGTCGACGCGTTGCACCAGCGGCGCCGCGAGCTCGGCCTCTCCGACGAGCAGGTGCGCGTGCTCGAGCGCTACCACACGGATTTCGTGCGTGCCGGCGCGCGCATGGACGCCGCGGCGCAGAAACGCTACGCCGAGGTCATGCAGCGCCTCGCCGACCTGACGACGCGCTTCGGCCAGAACGTGCTTGCCGACGAATCGGGCTTCCAGCTCGTGCTGAGCAACGACGCCGATCTCGTCGGCCTGCCCGACTTCGTTCGCGCAGCGGCGCGCCAGGCGGCGCTCGAGCGCGGCGTCGCCGGCGCCGCGGTGATCACGCTGTCGCGCTCGCACATCGTTCCCTTTCTCGGCTTCTCCGAGCGGCGCGACCTGCGCGAGCAGGCCTGGCGCGCCTGGACCTCGCGCGGTGAGCACGCAGGCAGGAACGACAACCGCGGCGTCGCCGCCGAGATCCTGAAGCTCCGTCTCGAGCAGGCGCGTCTGCACGGCTACGCCTCGTACGCCGACTACGCGCTCGCCGACACCATGGCCGGCTCGCAGGAGGCGGTGACCTCGCTGCTGATGCAGGTCTGGAAGCCGGCGCGGGCGCGCGCCATCGTCGAGCGTGAAGCGCTCGAGGCGCTGGCCCTCTCGCGCGGCGAGCCGACGACGATCGAGCCCTGGGACTGGCGCTTCTACGCCGAGAAGGTGCGCCAGGTGCGCTTCGACCTCGACGAGGCGGCGATCAAGCCCTACTTCGCGCTCGAACGAATCACCGAGGCGGCCTTCGATTGCGCGAGCCGCCTGTTCGGCCTGTCGTTCGTGCCGCGGCCGGAGATCGCCGTCTATCACCCGGACGTCAAGGTCTACGAGGTGCGCGGCGCCGGCGGCACGCCGATCGGCCTGTTCCTGCACGACAACTTCGCCCGCCCGACCAAGCGCAGCGGCGCCTGGATGAGCGCCTACCGCCTGCAGTCGAAGAACGGCGGCAGCCGCGGCGATGCCTCGGTGCTGCCGATCATCGTCAACAACAACAACTTCGCCAAGGGCGCGGTCGGCGAGCCGACCTTGCTCAGCTTCGACGACGCGCGCACGCTCTTCCACGAGTTCGGCCACGGCCTGCACGGCCTGCTCTCGAACGTGACGTACGAGCGCCTGTCGGGCACCAACGTGCTGCGCGACTTCGTCGAGCTGCCGTCGCAGCTGTTCGAGCACTGGCTCGAGGAGCCCGAGGTGCTGAAACGCCACGCCCGCCACTACCTGAGCGGCGAGGCGATCCCCGACGCGCTGATCGAGAAGCTCCATGCCGCGCGCCACTTCAACCAGGGTTACGAGACGGTGCGCTACACCGCTTCGGCTTTGGTCGACATGGCGGCGCATGCGCGGCCCGACGTCGCCGTCGCCGACGTCGTCGGCTTCGAGCGCGCCGAGCTCGAGCGCATCGGCCTGCCGGCGGGCGTCGGCCTGAACCACCGCCTGACGCATTTCCAGCACCTGTTCTCGGGCTCGGGCTACGCTGCCGGCTACTACGTCTACCTGTGGGCCGAGGTGCTCGATGCCGACGGCTTCGAAGCCTTCGTCGAGGCCGGCAACCCGTTCGACGCGGCGGTCGCCAAGCGGCTGGCGCGCTTCATCTATTCGGCCGGCAACTCGATCGAGCCGGGTGCCGCCTACCGCGCCTTCCGCGGCCGCGCGGCGACGCCGCAGCCGATGTTGAAGCAGCGCGGACTGGTCGAGGAAACGACCGCCTAGGGCGTCGGCGCGGTGGCCGCGTGCGCGGCCGGAAATCGCTTCCTCAAGGCACTGAGGAAGGCGGGAAAGTCGATCGGCTTGGTCCAGTAGTCGGCAAAGCCGGCGGCCAGACCACGCTCGATGTCCTCGGGCATGGCGTTGGCCGAGAGGGCGATGCAGGGGATCGCCCGCGTCGCCGGCTCGGCGCGCAGCCGGCGCAGCACCTCGAAGCCGTCGAAGTCCGGCAACTGCAGGTCGATGAGGACGAGATCGGGCTGCATCGCCCGGGCCCGCGCGACGCCGGCCGCGCCGGTCGGCTCCGAGGCGATGTCCAGGCCGGCGACGCTCTTTACCAGCTCTTCGACAAGCAGCACGTTGACCTGGTTGTCCTCGATGTAGAGGACGCTGCCGGCGCGCTCGCGGCGCGGCTCGCTCCAGGGCGCCTGCGCCGAGTCGGGTGCGGCGGGCGCCGGTGCCGCGGCGGGTGGGCCGCTCGCCAGCGGCAGCGTCACGTCGAAGACGGTGCCTTCGCCCGGCGTGCTCGCCACCGCGACGCTGCCGCCCATGCCATCGACGAGCGCCTTGACGATGGTCAGGCCGATGCCGGTGCCTTCGATGCCTTCGCTCTCGGCGCCGAAACGGTTGAAGGGCTCGAACAGGCTGGCCAGCTGCGCCGGCGTCAGGCCGCGCCCGGTGTCGCGCACGCGCAGCACGACGTTGGCGCCCGACGGGCGCGTCTGCACGAAGACGCGGCCGCCGCGCCGGTTGTACTTGATGGCGTTCGAGAGCAGGTTGATGAGCACCTGGCGCAGCCGTGTCGGGTCGGCGCGCACCGCGCCTTCGGCGATGCCGACCTCGACCGCGACGCCATGCTGCGCGGCCAGCGATTCGACCAGCGGCACGGCCTCGCGCAGCAGGGCGCCGAGGTCGACGGCGTGCAGGTGCAGGCGCAGCTCGCCGGACTCGAGCCCGGACAGGTCGAGCACGTCGTTGATGAGCGACAGCAGGTGGTCGCCGGCGGCGCGAATGTGGCCGAGCTTGGCGAGCTGCGGCGTGTCGGCCGAGCGGCGCGCCTCGATCTGCAGCAGCTGCGTGAAGCCGAGCACCGCGTTGAGCGGCGTGCGCAGCTCGTGGCTCATGCGCGAGAGGAACTGCGACTTCGCGTGGACCTCGCGTTCGGCCAGCGCCGCCTGCTGGCGCATCAGCTCCGCCTCCTTGGTCTCGGTGACGTCCCAGTTGACGCCGACGCGGCGCACCGGGCGGCCGGCATCGTCGTAGACCAGTACCGAGCGCGAGGCGAGCCAGCGCCAGCCGCCATCGGGCAGGCGGATGCGAAATTCGTACGAGGCCGGTTGCGCCGCCAGCGCGGCGCCGGGACGGGAGTCGAGCAACTGCGCGACGTCGTCGGGGTGGACCATCGCCAGGCGTTCTTCGCGGCTCGGCATCGGCAGGCCCGGCGGCAGGCCGCGCAGGTGGAACATCTGCTCGTCCCAGCGCTCCGGCGAGCCGTCGAGGCGCGCTTCCCACATGCCGATGCCGGCGTGTCCGGCGATGATCGACGCGCGCTCGCTCGCGTCGCGCAAGGCGTCGAGCGCGGCATGGTGCTCGGTCACGTCCATCGCCACGCCGAGCAGCCGTCGCTGGTCGGGCGAGGCGCGGTCGCGGTCGGCGCGCATGACGATCCAGCGCACGCTGCCGTCGCGGCGCAGGATGCGGAACTCGAGCTCCTGCGGGCCATCCGCCGTCGTCAGGAAGGCGCGCGCCTCGCGGCGGACGCGGTCGCGATCGTCGCGATGAACGCACTGGCGCAGCCACTCGCCGAAGCTCGGCACGGCAGGCGGATCGAAGCGATCGAAGAGCGCGAACATCTGCGCGTTCCAGTCGCTCTCGGGCGGATCGTCGGCGGTCGTCCACAGGCCGATGCCCGCGGCCTGCGAGGCCGCCTCGAGCCGACGCGCCAGCTCCTCGGCCTGCTGGCGCTGCTCGACCCGCTCGGTCACGTCGAGGGCGACGCCGACGAAGGCCACCGGCGCGCCGGCCGGGTCGCGCTCGATGACGCGGCGTGTCATCACGTAGCGATACTGGCCGTCGAGGCGGCGGTAGCGCGCCTCCATGTCGGTGGGCTGGTCGGATTCGAGCGCCTTCGCCGCGGAGGCGACGACGAGCGGGATGTCGTCGGGATGGATGAAGTTGCGCACCTCGTCGATCGACAAGCCGTCGGGGCGTGGCGCCATCTGCAGCAGCTGGAAGGCGCGGTCGCTGTAGTACATGCGCTGGCTGCGCAGGTCGTGGCGCCAGATCGCGATTTGGCCGAGCTCGACCGCGAGCTTGAGCTGGGAGTTGACGTCGCCGAGCGCGCGCGCCGCGTCGTAGGCGTCGGTGTCGTCCATCATGATGCCGATGGCCCGGTCGGGCAGGCCGTTCGGTCCGTTCTTCACTTCCCACTGGGAGTGGATCCAGCGCGTCTTGCCGCTCGGGTGAATGACGCGGTAGCGCTGCGCGTAGCGGCCGGCGCGGCGTGTCGAGTCGGCGTAGCTCATGCGGGCGCGGTCGTCCGGGTGGATATGCTGGATGGCGTCCTCGTAGGAGGGCGTCCCGGCCGCCGGATCGAGCCCCCAGAAGCCGAACACGTGGCGGTCCCAGCGCCCCTCTCCCGATGGAATCCTGCGTTCCCAGATGCCGATGCGGCCGAATTCCTGCGCCGTGTCGAGCAGCTCGCCCTGGCGGCGCGCCTGGCCGGCGAGAAAGCGTGTCGAGCTGACGTCGGTGAAGGTCCAGAGCAGGCGATCGGCGGCGCGCCCGGCGCGCGCGTCGACCCAGAGGGGCGCGCCATCGGCGGCGCGCAGGCGCAGCCCGGTCGTGTCGAGCGAGCCCGAGGCGAGCGCGGCGGCGAGCTTGGCCCGCGTCGATTCACCGGCGGCGCCGTCGGGCGTGCAATCGAGCAGGGTCGTTCCGCCGTTGCCGTCGACGCCGGTGGCTGCCGTGAAGCGCGCATTGACCCAGGCGATCGTTCCGGCGCCGTCAGTGACGGCCAGCAGCTCGAGGCTTTGCGCCAGCAGCGCCTGCAGCACATCGACGGGCAGGGTGGCGCCCAGGGAATCGCGATCGATCATGGCCCGCATCAGAGCGGCCGAGTCTAGCCGGCGAAACCCGGCCGGCCGGTGCGCGAAATCAGTCTTCTGCGACCTGCAGCACGAGCTTGCCGAAGTTCTCGCCATTGAACAGCTTGAGCAGCGCCTCGGGGAAGGTCTCGAGGCCGAAAACGATGTCTTCCCGGCTCTTCATGCGGCCGTCATGCAGATAGCCTGCCAGCTCGGCGACGGCGGTGCCGAAACGGGCCACGTTGTCGAAGACGACGATCCCTTCCATGCGCGCGCGGTTGACGAGCAGCGACAAGTAGTTGGCCGGACCGACGACCTTGTCGGTGTTGTTGTACTGGCTGATCGCGCCGCAGATGACGATGCGCGCCTTGCGGTTGATACGTGTCAGTACCGCGTCGAGGATCTCGCCGCCGACGTTGTCGAAGTAGATGTCGACGCCGGCCGGGCAGTGTGCCTTGAGGCCGTCCTTGATCGGGCCGGCCTTGTAGTCGATGCAGGCGTCGAAGCCGAGCTCCTTGACGACCCACTCGCACTTCGCCGGGCCGCCGGCGATGCCGACGGCGCGACAGCCGAGGATCTTGGCCAGCTGCCCGACCGTCTGGCCGACGGCGCCGGCGGCGCCCGAGACGACGACCGTCTCGCCGGCCTTCGGCTGGCCGACGTCCATGAGGCCGAAGTAGCCGGTCATGCCGGGCATGCCGAGCACGTTGAGCCACTGCGTCATCGTGCCCAGGCGCAGGTCGATCTTGGTCAGTGCGCCCTTGCCGAGCTGGCCTGCGTCGAAGCGGGCGTACTCCTGCACGCCGAGGGCGCCGTTGACGCGGTCGCCGACCGCGAACTTCGGCGTCTTCGTGGCGACCACCTTGCCGATGCCGCCGGCGCGCATCACCTCGCCGATGCCGACCGGCGCGATGTAGCTCTTGCCTTCGTTCATCCAGCCGCGCATCGCCGGGTCGAGCGAGAGGGCGAGCGTCTTGACGAGCACGCCGCCTTCATCCGGCTCGCCCGCGGTCTCGGTGGTGTAGCTCCAGTCGTCGCGCACGACCATGCCGTGTGGTCGGCGGGCGAGGCGGATCTGGTGATTGGCTGTCGTCGCGAGCGTGCTCATGATGTGTCTCCTCGTGGGCCGACGATCTTAGGCGCGTCGGCGTGGCGCACAAGTCACGCGCGCGACGCTCATAAAAAAACCGCGGCGAACCGCGGTTTTCGATTCGGGCGCGAAGCCCGAGGGTTGAGCTGAGGCTCAGGCCAGGACGCGAATGTTCGCGGCCTGCAGGCCCTTCTGGCCTTGCTTGACTTCGAACTCGACGCGCTGGTTTTCGGCCAGGGTCTTGAAGCCGCTGCCGGCGATGTCGCGGAAGTGGGCGAACAGGTCAGCGCCGCCCGCGTCTTGCGCGATGAAGCCGAAG
>JANXXS010000165.1 GCA_025350505.1 Burkholderiales bacterium | reverse complement strand
GGCCGGATGCCGGCGTTGAAGAGCGAGGTCTCGAGGAAGATCTGGCCGTCGGTGATCGAGATCACGTTGGTCGGCACGAACGCCGAGACGTCGCCGGCTTGCGTCTCGATGATCGGCAGCGCCGTCAGCGAGCCGGTCTTGCCCTTGACGGCGCCCTTGGTGAAGTCCTCGACGTACTTCTCGTTGACGCGCGCGGCGCGCTCGAGCAGGCGCGAGTGGAGGTAGAACACGTCGCCCGGGTAGGCTTCGCGGCCCGGCGGGCGGCGCAGCAGCAGCGAGACCTGGCGATAGGCAACGGCCTGCTTGGACAGGTCGTCGTAGACGATCAGCGCGTCTTCGCCGCGGTCGCGGAAGTATTCGCCCATGGTGCAGCCCGAGTAGGCCGAGACGTACTGCATCGCCGCCGACTCGGCGGCCGTGGCGGCGACGACGATGGTGTATTCCATCGCCCCGCTCGCCTCGAGCGCGCGCACCACGTTCTTCACCGACGACGCCTTCTGGCCGATGGCGACGTAGATGCAGGTCATGTCCTGACCCTTCTGGTTGATGATCGCGTCGATCGCCACCGCGGTCTTGCCGGTCTGCCGGTCGCCGATGATCAGCTCGCGCTGGCCGCGGCCGATCGGCACCATCGAGTCGATCGACTTCAGGCCGGTCTGCATCGGCTGGCTGACGCTCTGGCGGGCGATCACGCCGGGGGCGATCTTCTCGATCGGCGCCGACAGCTTGGCGTTGATCGGGCCCTTGCCGTCGATCGGCGCGCCGAGCGCGTTGACGACGCGGCCCTTCAGCTCCGGACCGATCGGCACTTCGAGAATGCGGCCGGTGCACTTGACCGTGTCGCCTTCGGAGATGTGCTCGTACTCACCCAGGATCACGGCGCCGACCGAGTCGCGCTCGAGGTTGAGGGCCAGGCCATAGGTGGCCGAGCCATCAGGCGCGGCCTTGAACTCGAGCATCTCGCCCTGCATCGCGTCCGACAGGCCGTGCACGCGGCAGATGCCGTCGGTCACCGAGACGACGGTGCCCTCGTTGCGGATGTCGGCCGAGACGGCGAGCCCCTGGATACGGCTCTTGATCAGCTCGGAAATTTCAGCGGGATTCAGTTGCATGGCGGGCTCCGGTCTGCGGTTCGGCAGGCTGGTTGAAACTCAAAGAAGAATTCGTGGATCGGGCGAGGAGAGCGGCGCGCTGCCTCAGGCAGCAAGCGCCGCCTTCATCTGCTCGAGGCGGGCGCGGATCGAGGTGTCGAGCACTTCGTCGCCGACGATCACGCGCACACCGCCGATCAGCTCGGGGTGCACCTCGACGTGCATGTCGAGGTTGCGCAGGAAGCGCCGCTCCATTACCGACTTGACGTCGGCGATCTGCGCGGCGTCGAGCGGGAAGGCGCTTTCGATGATGGCTTGCGAGGTGCCGCTTTGCGCGTCGACGAGCGCCTGGAATTGCCTGGCGATTTCGGGCAAGGCCGCGAAACGGCCGTTGTCGATGACGGCGCGCACCAGATTCTTCGCCGCGTCGCCGAGCGGCGCGCCGGAAGGCGTCTTGGCCACCGAGGTGAGCACGTCGAAGACCTTGCCGGCGTCGACCTTGGGGTTGTCGGCCAGGCTCTTCATCTGCGCATCGCCGGCGACCTGCGCCAGCGCGCCGATCTCGGCGGCGAGCGCCGCGGCGGCGCCCTTGGCCGACGCCTTCATCAGCGCCTCGGCGTACGGGCGCGCGATCGTTGCAATCTCGGCGGCCATGGATCTACAGCTCGGCTTTCAGCTGCTCGAGCAAGGCGGCGTGCGCCTTGGCATCGACCTCGCGGCGCAGGATCTGCTCCGCGCCCTTGACGGCGAGCAGCGCGACCTGCTCGCGCAGCGTCTCGCGCGCCTTGGTTGCTTCCTGCTCGGCCTCGGCGTGCGCGGCGGCGACGATCTTGGCGCCCTCTTCGCTGGCCTTGCCTTTGGCTTCCTCGATCATCGAGTGCGCCAGGCGCTCGGCATCGGCCAGGCGCTGCGCCGCGTCGTTGCGCGCCGAAGACAGCTCCTGCTCGACGCGCAGGTTGGCGGCGGTCAGCTCGGCCTTGGCCTTGTCGGCGGCCGAGAGACCTTCGCGGATCTTCGCAGCGCGGTCATCGAGGGCCTTGGCGACCGGCGGCCAGATCCATTTCATCGTGGTCCAGACCAGAAGCAGGAACACGATCAACTGAATGATCAGGGTGGATGTGATGCTCACGTCGAAACCTCTGCGAGAAAACGTTCGGGTCCGGCGGCGGCGTCGCCGCGACCAGACCGGCGGATCACTTGGGCAGGTTGGCCAGCTGGGCCAGGAACGGGTTGGCCGTCGTGTACCAGAGCGCGATACCCGTGCCGATGATGAACGAGGCGTCGATCAGGCCGAGCAGCAGGAAGACCTTGGTTTGCAGCACGCCCATCAGCTCGGGCTGGCGGGCCGCCGATTCGAGGTACTTGCTGCCCATGATGCCGACGCCGACGCAGGCACCGAGGGCGCCGAGACCGATGATGAGGCCGGCAGCGACGGCGACGAGACCGATGAGTTCCATGATGACTCCAGAGTTGTAGTGAGAAGGAAAGGAAAAGGAAACGAGCGAACGGGAGCGGCCCGACTCAGTGCGAGTCGTGCGCCTGACCGATGTAGACCAGCGTCAACATCATGAAGACGAAGGCCTGCAGCGTGATGATCAGGATGTGGAACACGGCCCAAACCCAGCCGAAGCCGATCTGCAACAGCGCCAGGATGACACCGCCTACCGACAGCGTGAAGGCGCCGCCGAGCAGCGCGAGGAGCAGGAAGATCAGCTCGCCGGCATACATGTTGCCGAACAGTCGCATGCCGTGCGAGACGGTCTTGGAGACGAACTCCACAAGCTGCATCGCCACGTTGGCGACCGAGAGCAGGATGAAGCCGATCCAGCTGAGCGGATTCGCCGACATCTTGACCGTGCCGAACGGCGCCGTGTAGAGCTCGTGCAGGAAGCCGCCCAGGCCCTTGATCTTCACGCTGTAGAACAGGCACAGAATGAGCACACCGACCGACAGCGCCATCGTGATCGAGAGGTCGGCGGTCGGCACGACGCGCAAGAAGGCGTGCTCGGCGTCGTGGCCCGAGGCGCCGTAGATCAGGCCCCAGATCGCCGGCAGGAAGTCGACCGGCAAAAGGTCCATCGCGTTGAGCAGGAAGATCCAGACGAAGACGGTGAGCGCGAGCGGCGCGACCAGCTTTCTGCTCTCGGCGTTGTGGACGATGCCCTTGGCTTCGTTGTCGACCAGCTCGAACAGGAACTCGACCGCCGCCTGAAAGCGCCCCGGCACGCCGGAGGTGACCTTGCGCGCGGCCAGCCACATGATGAAGCAGCCGAGGGCGCCGAGCGCGGCCGAGATGACGACCGAATCGAAGTTGATGACGGAGAAGTCGACCAGGCCCTTCGGCTTGCCGGTGCCGAAGTGGGTCAGGTGGTGAATGATGTATTCACCGGACGTCTGTGCGTGCTCTTCGGCTGCCATGTTGTGTCGGAGGTCTTTGCGTGATTCAGGTCGGTTGCGCCGGCCGGACGCGCCAGAGCAGCGCGAAGGGGTAGGTCAGCATGCACAGCACCAGCGCCGACAGCATCAGCGGCCAGTTCAAGCCGGGGACGATGCGTGAAGCGAACGCCAGCATGACGACCGAGACGACGATCTTCACCGTCGCCCAGCCCATCACGTTGACGGTGCTGACGAGCGGCGAGATGGTGCCGAGCCGGCTGGTCGCGCCACGCGCCATCAGGGCACCCGGCACCGCCACGACCGCCGCGCCATAAAGCGCCGAAGCGACCAGCAGACGCTCGCCGGTGAAGGCCTGGACGAGGGCCGCGACAACGAGGCCGACGACCCACTGCGCGGCGACGACGCGCCACGGCGAAAGCACCGGCTGGCGAGCGGCGAGATCCGCGGCTTCTGCGCGCGTCAGCGGCCGGACAGGCGCTTCACGCTCATCGTCGAAGTCATGATTGGCGAAAGCGGGACGCCCGTCGACGCGGATCACCGCGTCGGGAGAGGGGCGCGGCAGGGCGACTTTCAGCACAGCCCAAGATTATACGTAATAACCCGCCCGTCCCAACCCGGCTAGGCGAGAGGCGCGGCCAACGCGACCGGTAGTCCGGGGACGTCGACGTCGAACGCGAACACGCATCCGGAGTCGGGCAGGCGCGCGAGCTCGTCGGCGGTGCGGTTGGCGCGTGCCGTCGTCACGTAGACCGTCTTCAGGTCGGGGCCGCCGAAGCAGGGCATGGTCGTGCAGAGCGCCGGCACGCGAACCTCGCGCAGCAGCTCGCCCGCGGGCGAGAAGCGCAAGACGCGACCGCCCTCGAACATGGCGACCCAGTAGCAGCCCTCGGCGTCGACCGTGGCGCCGTCGGGCCGGCCGCCGTAGCCGGCCAGACTGCCGCCGGCCGGCTTGCCCGGAAACTGCGCGAAGACGCGGCGCTGGCTCATCTCGCCGGTGCCGGTCTCGTAGTCGAAGGCCCAAACCGTGTGCGCCGCCGTGTCCGACCAGTACAGGGTCCGGCCGTCGGGGCTCCAGGCGAGTCCGTTGCTGACGGTGATGCCGTCTTGCCGCTGCGCGAGCCGGCCGGCGTCGAAGCAGTAGAGCGCGGCATGCGGCCGGCGCGGCTCGTCGATCGTGCCGACCCAGAAGCGGCCCGCCGGATCGCACTTGCCGTCGTTGAAGCGCGCCGTGCCCGCGTCGTAGGGCGCCTCGACGATCTTCGTGCGACGCCCGTCACGCGGGTCGAAGTGCCAGAGGCCGTCGCGCAGGGCGAGCAAGAAGCTGCCGTCGGCGCAGGGCGCGCCGCTGCCGACATCGGTGTGAAAGTCCCAGTAGCGGCTGGCGTTGGTGGCCGGATGGAATCGATGCAGACGACGCCCCGGGATGTCGCAGTACCAGAGCGCCTGTTCGCCGGCCAGCCACATCGGGCCCTCGCCGAGCAGCGACGGCGCAGCGACGGCAACGCGGACCGAGGGATCGAGTTCGCTCATCGCCGCACGAACTGCCGCGCGCACGGCGCCGACTTGCCGATGTTCGTTGCCGCACAGACACAGAAACGCTTCATCGTCATGCTGAAGTTCGAAAGTTGATCCATGTCAATGTCATACGCAGGCTCGGGGCGTGTGATGGTGGCACAGGTTCCGGAGGCCGAGGAATGAATAGAACACCGTTCCACAAAGAGCAGGTCAGGGCGTCGGCGTTCTTTTCGCTGCTCGGCCTGATGTTCTTGCTGCTCGCCACGTGGCCCGGGGGCGCACAAGCCATTCCCGCCTTCAACCGCCAGACCGGGCAGAACTGCGTCGCCTGCCATGCCGGCGGCCAGTTTCCGGAGTTGACGCCCTACGGTCGGCTCTTCAAGCTCACCGGCTACACCATCGGCGAGCGAGCGCTGCCGATCTCGGGCATGGCCGTGGCCAGCCTGTCTCACGTGGCCAATACCTCGAAGAGCGACGATCCGGGCGGCGATTTCCAGAAGAACAACAAGCCGATCTTGGCGACGGCCAGCCTTCTGCTCGGCGGCAAGGTCACCGACAACATCGGCGCCTTCGCGCAGGTCACCTACGACCCCTACGCCACCCAGTCCGCGGACGGCAGCTTCCACGGTCACACCAGCGCCGACAACATCGATATCCGCTACGCCGACCGCTACATCGGCGAGCAGCGCGACCTGATCTTCGGCTTCAGCGCCAACAACAACCCCTCGGTCTCGGACCCATGGAACACGGCGGCGGCATGGACGCAGTACGTGCCGGTGCCGAGCCCGACGAGCAGCCGCTTCATCGACGGCAACGCGCCGTATCCGGGCTTCGGCGCCGGCGGCAACATCGCCGGACTGACTGCCTACACGTTCTGGAACAAGACGATCTATGCCGAGCTGGGCGGCTACGTCACCTCGAAGGGGCCGTTCCGCCTCTTCAGCGCCGGCGTCGCCAACGCCGACAACACCAAGCTGCGCGGCGTCAACCCGTACTGGCGCCTCGCCTACAACCGCGAATGGGGCGCGCACAGCCTGATGGTCGGAACCTCCGGCATGGTGGCGCGCGTCTACGACGATCCGCTCGACACCTCGGATCCGGCGAGCGTCCATCGCTACACCGATCTCGCCGTCGATGCGCAATACCAGTACCTGCTCGACCCGCATTCGGTGACGGCGCAGCTGGTGTTGACGAGCAACCGGCATCGCCTTCCGGCCGCCCTGGGCAATCAGCCGGTGGCCTTCGTCGATGCGGCCGGGAACGCGCTCGCCAACACCAACACCGCCGACACCAACCACGTGATCCGCGCCAAGCTCACCTACGTGTACCGGGCGCGCTATGGCGGCAGCATCGGCCTCTTCAGCCTGACCGGAACGCACGACACGGCCTACCTGACGGCCGGCCTCGAGCCCGGCTCGCTGACCATCAATCCCGACCCCGAAAGCGCAGCGCCCTCGGTTCGCGCGGTCGACGGCAATCGCACCGGCAGCCCTTCCACCAACGGCGTGACGCTCGAGGCGTTCTGGACGCCGTTCCAGTACCTTCGCATCGGCGCGCAGTACACGGCCTACGGTCGCTTCAACGGCGCGTCGAAGAACTACGACGGATTCGGCCGCAACGCGAGCGACAACAACACGCTCTTCATCTACACCTGGCTGGCGTACTGAGTCGCGCCATGCCGATGAACGACAGGAGCAAGCCGATGAAATACGCGACCCTGGGCCTTCTCGCCGCGGCAGCCGTCGCCGCCGGTTGTGCCAACCTCGAACGATCGCGCGACCTGAACAATCCCAAGGTGCCGGCCGCGGTCCTGGCGCAGCAGGTGTGCTCGAACTGCCACGGCCTCACGGGCGCCGCCACGTCGCCCAACTTTCCCAACCTGGCCGCCCAGTCGGAGGCCTACATCGTTGCCCAGTTGACCGTGTTCAAGAGCCATGACCGGCGCGATCCCGAGGGCTACGAATACATGTGGGGCCTGAGTCGCAGCCTCACCGAGCAGCAGATCAACGGGCTGGCCGCCTACTTCGCGGCCCAGCCGCCGGCGCGCCAGGAGATCGAAGGCAACCGCGCCCGTCTTGCCGCCGGCAAGGCGATCTTCGAGTCGGGCGTCGCGGCCAGGAGCATCCCGGCGTGCGCCGGCTGCCACGGCGCGCAGGGCCAGGGCGTCGCCGCTTTTCCGCGCAT
Source organism: Burkholderiales bacterium (assembly GCA_025350505.1). Classification (GTDB taxonomy): domain Bacteria; phylum Pseudomonadota; class Gammaproteobacteria; order Burkholderiales; family Burkholderiaceae_C; genus Schlegelella_A. The sequence goes on along the minus strand of JANXXS010000165.1, from coordinate 5,902 downwards.
CGCCGGACAGCATGCCGACTACCTGGTCAAGCAACTCATCGTCTTCCAGCGCACCGACGAACGGCCGGAAGGCGCCGTCATGAAGGTCGTTGCGCACGATCTGACGCCGGAAGACATCGAGAACGTCGCGACCTATCTGCAGGCGATGCCGGGCCTGTAGCCGGCCGAACGATGCCGGTGCGTGGCGCCGGCGTTCAGTCCGTTAGACGACCGCCACGTCGAGCCGCATCGACGCCTCGAGCGTCGCGCCCGGCGCCAGCGCGACCAGGCCGCACGCCGCCGGATCGGCCATGTGGATCGCGTTGTTGACGTGGCTCACCGGCTCGACGCAGAAGAAGTCGCGGGTCGGCGGCGTGTAGACGACGAGGTACGGCAGCGACGACGAGAGTTGCAGCGAGAACCGCTCGTCGCGGATGCGGGCCGGGCCGCGCCAGCCTTCGAAGCAGTTGTCGAAGTCGAGGTGCGAGAGGTCGCTGTCGATGCCGGGCTGCGCCACCTTGCGCGTCGGCAGCAGCGTCGCGTCGGCCTCCCAGCGATCGGAAAGCTCGATGTGCAGGCGGCTGCGCAGCCGCTTCACGAAGTACGGATGCCAGCCCAGGCCGACCGGTGCTTCAAGCGCCGCCGTGTTCGTGAACTGCAGGCGCACGCTGAACGATTCGGCGCTCAGCGTGAAGTACTGGCGCGCGGTGAAGGCGAACGGCCAGTCGGCGTCGGCCTCGTGCACCAACTCGAGCACGACCTCGAGCACGCTCGACGAGACGATCTGCCACGGCCGCTGCCAGCCGATGCCGTGCAGCGAGTGCGGCGAGTCCGGCACGTTGGCGCGCGTCGTGTAGTCGTGCCCCTTCCAGCGAAATCGCCGGTAGCCGAGCCGGTTCGAGTACGGCAGCAGCGGATACATCGCCGAGGCGCGCGCTTCGGTCAGCGCCGCCGGCTCGGTCGAGCGCAGGATCGGCGTCTCGCGATGCCAGAAGCCGGCGACGGCGCCGCCGAGGTCGGAGCGGACGGCCAGGCGCAAGGCGCCTGCATGGAGTTCATGGTTCAAGTCAAATCCGCCTTGAGGTAGTGCGCGCCGGCGATCGGGTTGAAGTAGTACGGCGGAATCTCTTCGAAGCCGAGCGTGGCGTAGAGCTCGCGCGCCGCCTCCATCTCGTCGAGGGTGTCGAGCAGCATCGCCGAGTATCCGGCGCGCCGTGCCTCGTCGAGCAGTGCCTGGGCCATCATGCGGCCGAGGCCGAAGCGGCGAAAGCCCGGCCGCACGAACAGCCGCTTCATCTCGCAGGCGTTGGCGTAGTCGACTTCGGCGAGCGGCCGCAGCGCGCCGCAGCCGGCCGCCTGGCCATCGACGAAGGCCAACAGCAGATGGCCGCCCGGTGCCGCGTATTCGCCGGGCAACGAGGTGACTTCGGCTTCGAAGTTCTGGAAGCAGAGGTCGATGGCGAGACTGGCGGCGTATTCGCGAAAGATCGCCGCCGCCTGGGCCAGCTCGGCCGCGGTCTCGGCACGGCGCAATTCGATCACCGGCATGGCCGGGACCGGACGCTTCTTCGATCGCGACGTGCTCACGCGTCGAGTCTGGCGATGGCGGCGACGCCGATCGCGCACGCCGTGACGATGAGCAGCGCGACGACGCGCGTTCGCGCCGTGTCGATCGTCGCCGGCACGTCGACGCCCAGGCGCTTGTCGCCGTGGATCATCGGTGCGACCAGGTTCCGCCGGCGCTTCAGGGCGTAGAACGAGATCGCCACGACGTGCACGACCGAGAGGCCGATGATCGTCCATTGACCCGCGCCGCCGTGCCAATGACTGGCCGACTCGCTCGTCGCCGCGCTCACGTATCTGAACAAGGGCCCGTTGCTGGCGATCTCGTCGTCGGCGACCAGGCCGGTGGCCACTTGCGCCGCAAGCACGCCGAGCAAGACGAACACCGACCACGCGCCCAAGGGGTTGTGGCCGACGTCCTCGTGCGCGTGCGGCACGCCGGTGCCTCGCAGGTAGCGCCAGGTCCTCGCCGGCGCGTACGCGAACGCGGCGAAGCGGGACCAGCGCCCGCCGACAAAACCCCAGCCCAGTCGAAAGGCCAGCAGCGTGAAGATGGCGTAGCCGAAGCGCATGTGCCAGGTCATCGCCGCGCCGCCGAGCCGCGCGCTGACGATGGCCAGGACGACACCGGCGGCCAGGGACCAATGAAACAACCGCGTCGGCAGATCCCAGACCCGCACCATCGCCGCGTCGCGCGTCATCAACCGGACTCCCCGCCCTTTGCCCCTGGAGGCGAACAATAACCGCAAAGACGGCCCGAGACCGTGCATCCGGGTTTGCGAAGGGACGCCGTGGCGCGGCGCCCTGTCAAAGGGAACGAGGCTGGCTTCGTGAAGGCGCCGAGACCGGCGCGGCCAGTTCGACGGGGCCGCGCGGCGTCGCCAGGCGGACCGCGAGCGGTGGCGCGCCGGCTGGGGCGGGCGTCACGCCGAGTGCGGCTGCCAGCGCGGCGTCGATGCCGGCGACTGCGATCCGCTCGACCGAGACGCCGCTGTCGGCCAGAGCGTCGCACGGATGCACCTCGCCCCATTCGATGAGAAGCGGCACGGCGCCGTCGGCCGGGCGACGCCCGTCGTCGCGCAGGGCGATGCGCCAGCGCAGCAGGCCGCGCGGCGTCATCCGCTCGGCCGCGACGGCCGCGCCCACATCGTGGCCCGCCACGCGCACGGCAGCGATGCCGGCCTCGATGTCGTCGCTGCGCGCCACCCAATGCACGAGGCGCGGCGACGCGGCGATCGCCTGCTGAAGTGCGGGCGCGTCGAGATCGAACCAGCGCGCCCGCGCCGGCGGCGGCGCGTCCGGATCGATGGCGATGATCTCGAGATACAGGCGCGGGTAGCGCGCCGAGCCGACCGAGAGCAGGCGGTTGTGCGTGCCCATCATCGAATGCTTGCCGCCCGGGGCGGGCACGATGCCGAGCGTGGCCTCGCACCAGGCCGCGCCTTCTTCGAGCGAGCGCGCGGCGACGACGAGGTGATCGGGCGCGAAACGCAGTGTCGCCGCGAGCGGCGCGTCGCTCACAGCATCAACTCGCCACGCACGCAGCTCACGCTGCTGCCGCCGACCCAGACCGTGTCGCCCTCCTTGACGACATGGACGCGGCCGGCGCGGCCGAGCTTCGCACCTTGCGCGGCGACGTAGCGCGGCGGCGCATGGCCCGCACCGATCAACCACTCTGCGAGTCCGGCGTTGAGACTGCCGGTGACCGGGTCCTCGTAGCCGGCGTCGCCGCCGACGAAGCCGCGCACTTCGAAGGCGCATTCGCCGCCGACCGGATGCGCGCCGACGATGCCGACGGTGCCGAAGGCTTTCATCAAGGTGCTGTCCGGTGCGACGGCGAGCACCGTTTCGGCCGAGTCGAGCAGCAGAGCCAGCCAGTTCGGGCCGTTGCGCAGCCACTGCGCGGCCAGCAGTCGCGCGGCCGGCAGGCCGAGCGCGGCGAGCACGGCATCGCGCGTCGCGGCATCGACCTCTGACCGCTGCAGCGGTGGCGCTGCGAACGCGGCGCGGCCCGCCTCGAGGCGGATGTTCACCAGGCCGACGCCGCATTGCTGCACCACCTCGCCTGCCGTCTTCGGCACGCCGCCGTAGCCGACCCAGGCGTGGCAGCTGCCGAGCGTCGGGTGGCCGGCGAAGGGCAGCTCGTGGTCGGGCGTGAAGATGCGCACCCGGTAGTCGGCCGCGGCATCGGTCGGCGCGAGCAGAAAGCTCGTCTCGCTGAGGTGGGTCCAGCGCGCGAACGCCTGCATGCGCGCCGCGTCGAGCGCATCGGCGCCGTGCACGACGGCAAGCGGGTTGCCGAGCAGCGGCCGGTCGGTGAAGACGTCGACCTGGGTGAAGGCAAAGCGCGTCACGGCGCCGTCTCCAGCGCCGCGGCGAGGGCGCGGATGCCGCGCTCGATCGCCTCGGGCGCCACCGTCACGAAGGACAGGCGCAAGGTGTTCTTCATCGGCGCGCCGGCAAAGAACGGCGCGCCCGGAACGAAGGCGACGCCGCGCTCGACGGCGCGCGGCAGCAACGCCTCGGCGTCGACGTCCTTCGGCAGCTCGACCCAGAAGAACATGCCGCCGCCCGGCACGTTCCAGTGGCAGGCACGCGGGCCGCTCTGCGGCAGGTGCGCGACCAGCGCCGCCTGCATGGCGTCGCGCTGCGCCTTGTAGCGGGCGCGGATCGTCGGCACGTGCTGGCGCAGGAAGCCGTCCTTGATCACCTCGTGCACGACGCGCTGGTTGAAGCCGGGCGTGTGCAGATCGGCGGCCTGCTTGGCCTGCAGCAGCTTGGGCAAGACCGCCGCCGGCGCGATCACGTAGCCGAGGCGCAGGCCCGGCGCCAGCACCTTCGAGAAGCTGCCCAGGTAGATCGTGCCTTCCTGCCAGCGCGAGGCGATCGGCGCGGCCGGTGCGGCGTCGAACCAGAGGTCGCCGTAAGGGTTGTCCTCGACGATCGGCAGGCCGATCGATTGCGCGCTTTGCACCAGCGCGTCGCGGCGCGCGCCGCCCATCGAGCGACCGCTCGGGTTCTGGAAGTTCGGCAGCGCATAGAGAAATCGTGCACCCGACGCGTCGTACGTCAAGGCTTCGGGCAACGGGCCCTCTTCGTCGCACGGGACGGCGACGAACTCGGGCTCGTAAGGCGTGAAGGCTTGCAGCGCGCCGAGGTAGGTGGGCGACTCGACCGCCACCTTGCTGCCGGCGTCGATGAGCGCCTTGCCGACGAGGTCGAGCCCCTGTTGCGAGCCGGTGGTGATGAGCACCTGCGACGCATCGGCTTGCAGGCCCTGCGTCGTCATCTCGGCGGCGACCCATTCGCGCAGCGGCGCATAGCCTTCGCTCGCCGCGTATTGCAGCGCCTCGCGGGGCGCATCGCGCAGCACCCGCGTCGTCGCCTCGCGCATCGCCTCGATCGGAAAGGTGTCGGGCGAGGGCAGGCCGCCGGCCAGCGAGATGATGCCGGGCAGCTCAGTCAGCTTCAGGATCTCGCGGATCACCGAAGGGTTCATGCGCTCGGTGCGCGCCGCCAGGCGCCAGGGGTTCTTGTTCATCGTGGATTCGCGGCCAGGGGTTGAGTGAGCGGCACGGCAGGGCCGCGCCCGACCGGCATCGCCCGGCCGACGAAGACGGTAGCGACGACCGCGAGTGCGAAGCCGACCGTCGCCACATCGAGCCGCTCGCCGAGCACGGGCACGGCGAACAGCATGGCGAGGAAAGGCTGGACCAGCTGCACCTGGCTCACGCGCACCGTGCCGCCGAGGGCGAGGCCACGGTACCAGGCGAAAAAGCCCAGCCACATCGAGAACACGGTGACGTAGGCGAAGCCGCCCCAGGCGGCGACGCTCGCCGCATGCGGCGGCCAGGTCGCGAGCATCGCCGGCATGGTCACCGGCAGGCTCATGACGAGCACCCAGCAGATGACGCGCTCGGCCGGCATCTGCGCCGAGAGACGCGCGCCGGCGACGTAGCCGACCGCCGCGCTCGCCACCGAGCCGAGCAGCAACGCATCGGCCAACACCAGCGAGCCGCTGCCCTTCCACGCGGCGAAGCCGAGGACAAGCGCGCAGCCCAGCGAGGCGCAAGCCCAGAAGCCCGCCGATGGCCGCTGCCGGAAGGCGATCGCGGCGGCGATCGCCGTGGCCAGGGGCAGCACGCCGGTGACAACGGCGGCGTGCATCGCATCGACACGGCGCAACGCGAGGGCGAGAAAGAGCGGGAAGCCGACCACCGTGCCGAGCGCGGAGACGAAGAACGCGAGCCGATGCTCGCGGCCCGGCCACGGCGCGCGCACGACGAGCAGGTAGACCGCGGCAAGCACGCCGGCCAGCGCGGCGCGGCCGGCGGTGACGAAGAACGGCGGCAGCTGCGGG
>JANXXS010000153.1 GCA_025350505.1 Burkholderiales bacterium | reverse complement strand
CCTGGCAGCTCTACCTCGGCCTGATCTTCATGTTCATGGTGATGTACGCGCCGGGCGGCATCGCCAGCCTGCTCATGATGAATCTGCGCGTCGCGGCGCACAAGAAGCTGCATCGGCTGTGGCGCTGGTACGCGCTGCTGGTTGTGACGGCGCTGGTCATGCTCGCCGGCTTCGCGGCGCTGATCGAGATGATCTACGCGCGCCAGTTCGCCTCGGTCGGCGAGACCACGGCGCGCTACCTCGGCATGACGCTCGACAGCGCGACACTGGCGCCGTGGCTCGCCGCGGCGCTCGTCGGCCTCGTCGGCTTCGCGGCCTTCGAGGCGGTGCGCAGGCGCTTCGCCAAGGTCTGGGGCACGGTGCAGGAAGAGATCGAGGCGACCATGACCTTCAAGGAGCCGTCGTGACGGCCGCCGTCGAGCTGAAGGGCCTGCGCAAGTCGTTCGGCAAGACCGAGATCATCCGGGGCTGCGACCTGGCGGTGGCGCCCGGCGAGCGCGTCGCCATCATCGGCCCGAACGGCGCCGGCAAGTCGACCCTCTTCAATCTCATCAGCGGCCGCTTCGGCCCGACCAGCGGCGAGATCCTGCTCAACGGCCAGCGCATCGACGGCCTGCTGCCTTACGAGATCAACCGGCTCGGCCTGGCGCGGAGCTTCCAGATCACCAACATCTTCGGCCGCCTCTCGGTCTTCGAGAACCTGCGCTGCGGGCTGCTCTGGTCGATGGGCTACCGCTATGCGTTCTGGAAGTTCCTGGCCGACCTGAAGGACGCCAACGCGCGGGCCGAGGAACTCATGCGCATGATCCGCCTCGACGGCAAGCGCGACACGCTAGCCATGAATCTGACCTACGCCGAGCAGCGCGCGCTCGAGATCGGCATCACGATCGCCGGCGGTGCCAGCGTCGTCCTGCTCGACGAGCCGACCGCCGGCATGAGCAAGAGCGAGACGACGCGCTTCATCGAGCTGATCCGCGAGGTCACGGTCGGCAAGACCCTGCTCACGGTGGAGCACGACATGGGTGTCGTGTTCGGCCTCGCCGACAAGATCGCCGTCCTCGTCTACGGCGAGGTGATCGCCTTCGACGTGCCCGAGGCCGTGCGCGCCAACGCGCGTGTGCAAGAAGCCTATCTCGGCTCCATCCACGGCGAAGCCGCTGCCGCGGGCCAGGGGGCCTGACCGCCATGCTCAAGGTCTCGAACCTGCACGCCTACTACGGCAAGAGCCACATCCTGCACGGCGTCGACATGGCGGTGGGCGAGGGCGAGATCGTCGCCCTGCTCGGGCGCAACGGATCGGGACGCTCGACGACGGTGAAGACGATCATGGGCATGGTCCACGGCGAAGGATCGATCGCGTTGCGCGGCGAGGAGATCCTCGGCCGCAAGACCTTCGACATCGCGCACCGCGGCATCGGTTACGTCCCAGAGAACCGCGACATCTTCCCCAAGCTGACGGTGCACCAGAACCTGCAGCTTGGCGAGAAGCGCGGCAACAAGGCGCCGCGCTGGTCGTTCGACGACATGTACCGCATCTTTCCACGCCTCAAGGAGCGCGAGCACACCGAGGCCGGCGTGCTCTCGGGTGGCGAACAGCAGATGCTGACGTTGTGTCGCACTCTGATGGGCGACCCCGATCTGATCATGATCGACGAGCCGACCGAAGGCCTGGCGCCGAAGATCGTCGAGCTCGTCGCCGAATACCTGAAGACGCTGAAGACGCGCGGCGTCTCGGTCCTGCTGGTCGAGCAGAAGCTCACCATCGCCCTCGAAATCTCCGAGCGCTGCTACGTCATGGGGCACGGCGCCATCGTCTTCGAGGGCACGCCGTCGGACCTGCGCGCCAACGCCGAGATCCGCAAGGAATGGCTCGAGGTCTGAGGCGCCCGACGCCCTGCGCCGGGCCCCGGTTGTCGCCGCTGGGACAATGGCTTTCGAGGGCCGCGGCCTAGAATCGAACGAACGTTCTTTTTTGCCTTCCGGCGCACGGCCGGAGCTTCAATGCGAGGGGTGTGCCCATGAGCGCCAAGTACGAGACCCGCGGCGACGTCGCCGTCATCAGCCTGCACAACCCGCCCGTCAACGGGCTCGGCTACGAAACCCGCGTCGGCATCGCCGAAGGGCTCGACAAGGCGCTTGCCGATCCGGCGATCAAGGCCATCGTCGTCACCGGCGCCGGCAAGGCGTTTTCGGGCGGTGCCGACATCCGCGAGTTCGGCTCGCCGAAGTCGATCGCCGAGCCGAATCTGCTGTCGCTGATTGCCGCGCTCGAGGCAAGCACCAAGCCGACCGTTGCCGCGGTGCACAGCGTCGCCATGGGCGGCGGCCTCGAGCTGGCGCTCGGCTGCCACTACCGGGTTGCCGCACCGGGCGCGCAGATCGCGCTGCCCGAGGTGAAGATCGGCCTCATCCCCGGCGCCGGCGGCACGCAGCGCCTGCCGCGCGTGCTCGGCGTCGAGACGGCGCTGAACATGATCGTCAGCGGCGAGCCGGTGAAGAGCGAGCTGCTCGCCAGGCAGCCGGGACAGAAGCTCTTCGACAAGATCGTCGAAGGCGACGTCGTCGACGCCGCCGTCGCCTATGCGCGCGAGAAGGCCGACCTGCGGCCGATGCCGCTGGTGCGCAACCTCAAGGTCGAGTGTCCGAACGCCGACGCCTACTTTCAGTTCGCGCGCAACACCGTGGGCGCGATGTCGCGCAACTTCCCGGCGCCGCTGAAGTGCATCGATGCCGTCGCCGCCTCGACGAAGCTGAAGTTCGACGACGGCATGAAGCTCGAGCGCGAGGTCTTCATGGCGCTGATGCTTACGCCGGAGTCGAAGGCGCTGCGCCATCTGTTCATGGCCGAGCGCGCCGCCAGCAAGATCGCCGACGTGCCGGCCGACACGCCTTTGCGCGAGATCGGGAAGATCGCCGTGATCGGCTCCGGCACGATGGGCGGCGGCATCGCCATGAACTTCCTCAACGCCGGCGTTCCGGTGGTCATACTGGAGATGAAGCAGGAAGCGCTCGACAAGGGCGTCGGCGTGATGCGCAAGAACTACGAGGCGCAGGTCAAGAAGGGCAAGCTCAGGCAGGACAAGCTCGACGAGCGCATGGGGCTGCTCTCGACGACGCTGAAGTACGACGACCTGAAGGACGCCGACCTCGTGATCGAGGCGGTGTTCGAGGACATGAAGGTCAAGGAGCAGGTGTTCAACACGCTCGACGAAGTGATGAAGCCGGGCGCGATCCTGGCGTCGAACACGTCGACGCTCGACCTGAACAAGATCGCCGCGTTCACGAAGCGGCCGGAAGACGTCATCGGGATGCACTTCTTCAGTCCGGCCAACGTCATGAAGCTGCTCGAGGTCGTGCGCGGCGCGAAGACCGCGAAGGACGTGCTCGCGACGGTGATGCAGCTCGGCAAGAAGATCAAGAAGACGACGGTCGTTTCCGGCG
>JANXXS010000121.1 GCA_025350505.1 Burkholderiales bacterium | reverse complement strand
GCTGCCGCAGGCGCTGCGGCGCATGGTGCCGGCGCTCGTCAACGAGGCGGTGACGCTGGTCAAGGACTCGTCGCTGGTCTCGGCGATCGGCCTGGCCGAGCTGGCGCTGGCGGCGCGCACCGTGGCCGGCGCCTACTCGCGGTATTGGGAGCCGTATCTCTTCATCTCGGCGATCTATCTCGTCATCACCCTGACCCTGTCGGCGCTGGCGCGACGGCTCGAGGCGCCGGCGCACGTGCGCGGGCGCTGAGAACGGCGCGCGCCGTCGCGAGCGCCGCTTCAGGCGGCGGAGGCGACCAGCGAGGCGATCGCCGCGTCGACGCCGCCGTGCGTGCAGGCGATGCCCTGCACCTGCATCGCCGCCTCGACGCCGGCCAGGCAGCCGAGGATCATCGCCTCGTTCAAGTCGCCGAGATGGCCGATGCGGAAGACGCGGCCGCCGAGCGGGCCGAGGCCGCCGGCGATCGCCACCTGGAAGCGCTCGCGCGCGACCGAGCGCAGCGCCTCGGGGTCGATGCCGGGCGAGACCTCGATCGCCGTCACCGAGACCGAGCGTGCCCGCGCTTCCCTGGTGAAGAGGCGCAGCGCGCCGGCCCCGGCCCAGCAGCCGACGGCGGCGTGCACCGCGCTCGCCAGCCGCGCATGACGCGCATGCACCCGGTCCAGCCCTTCAGCGGCGATCAGGCCGAGCGCCGCCTCCAGCCCGGCCAGGTGCGAAAGCGGCGGCGTGCCGCAGAACTTGCGGTACGAGTGATCGCTCTTGCGGCGTTCCCAGTCCCAGTAGAAGCGATGAGCGGGGTTGCGCCGCGCCACCTCCATCGCCCGCGCGTCGGCGGCGACGAAGGCCAGGCCGGGATGGACCATCAGCCCCTTCTGCGAAGCGCCGATCGCGACGTTGACGCCCAGCTCGTCCATCGCGAAGGGCGACGCGCCGAGCGAGGCCACGACGTCGACGACGAACAGCGCCGGGTGCGCCGCCGCGTCGATGGCGCGGCGCAGCGCCGCCAGGTCGCAGGTGGTGCCGCTGGCGGTGTCGGTGTGGACGACAAAGACGGCGCCGATGCGATGCGCGATGTCGTCGCGCAGCGCCGCCTCAACGGCGGCCGGGTCGATGGGAAATCCTTCTCGGTAGGGTGTGCGCAGCGCCTGCCCGCCGAAGGCCTCGACCTGCTCGGCCCAGTTGTCGGAGAAGTGACCGGTGCCGGGCACAAGCACGACCGCGTCGGGGCCGACCAGGTTGGCGATGACCGCCTCCCAGCCGCCGTGGCCGTTGGCGGCGTAGAAGAAGACGTCGGCGCGCTCGGTCATGAGCAGCGCCTTCATGCCGGACTCGCAGGCGGCGATCAGCGACTGCAGGCGCGTGTCGGCCAGGTCGGTGGGTTGGCGCGCCATGGCGTTGACCACCTCGTCGGGCACGCGGGTGGGTCCAGGCGAATGGAGCAGGCGCATGCCGGGTATGCGGGGAGTGGGCTTCATCGACGACGATGTTAGCTTTAGGATCGCGGTCACCATGACCGTACGCCCACACCCCCCGTTTCGCGCCGACCACGTCGGCAGCTTCCTGCGCCCCCAGCGCCTGCTCGAGGCGCGCGATCGCCGCGCCAGGGGCGAGATCGCGCCCGAGCAGTTGCGCGAGGCCGAGGACGACGCCATCACCGAGATTGTCAAGTTCCAGGAGGACGTGGGCCTGCGCAGCGTGACCGACGGCGAGTTCCGCCGCACCTATTTCCACATCGACTTCCTCGAGCAGCTCGGCGGCGTCAAGACCGACATCCCGGTGACGATCCGAAAGCCCGATGGCACCGAAGAGCTTGCGCCGCCGGTGATGCGTGTGATCGACAAGGTGCGCCACGTCAAGGACATCCAGAGGGACGACTTCGAGTACCTGAGGTCGCAGGTCAGCGCCGGCCACACGCCGAAGGTGACGATCCCCTCGCCGACGATGCTGCACTTTCGCGGCGGCCGCGCCGGCATCAGCCGCGAGCACTATCCCGACCTCGAGCCCTTCTGCCAGGACGTCGCCGACGCCTACGGCGACGAGCTGCGCTCGCTGGCCGCAGCCGGCTGCAGCTACGTGCAGATGGACGACACCAACCTCGCCTACCTGTGCGACGACAAGATGCGCGAGGCGGCGCGCTCGCGCGGCGACGATCCCGACGAGCTGCCGCATCGCTATGCGAGCTTCATCAACCGCGTCGTCGCGCAAAAGCCCGATGGCATGACGCTCGCCGTGCACCTGTGCCGCGGCAACTTCAAGAGCACCTGGGCGGCCCAAGGCGGCTACGAGCCGGTGGCCGAGGCGCTGCTCTCCGAGATGGGTGTCGACGGCTACTTTCTCGAGTACGACGACGCGCGCTCGGGCGACTTCAAGCCGCTGCGCTTCCTGCCCAAGGGCAAGACCGTCGTGCTCGGCCTCGTCACCACCAAGCTCGGCCAGCTCGAATCGAAAGACGACCTGAAGCGGCGCATCGACGAGGCGGCGCGCTACGTGCCGATCGAGCAGCTTTGCCTGTCGCCGCAATGCGGCTTCTCGAGCACGGTGCACGGCAACGCCATCGCCGTCGAGGCGCAGCGCGCCAAGCTGCGCCTGGTGGTCGAGGTGGCCGAAGAGGTCTGGGGCAGCCGGTGAGTCGACGTCGCGCGCTGCGCCGATTCGTCGCCGCCGCCTGCATCGTCGCCGGCGCGGCGACGGCGCAGGCCCAGGTCGCGCGCATGGAGATCCTGTCCATCCCGTCTGCGACGCTGACCGACGAGGAATTCCTGACGGGCGACAAGGGCGGCAAGCCAGTCTCCCTCGGCGCCGAGCTGCGCCTGCCCCGGGGCGGCACGGCGCGGCTGCCCGCGGTCGTGCTGCTGCACGGCTCCGGCGGCATCGGCAACTCGGTCGTCGCGTGGGCGCAGTACTTCAACGAGATGGGCGTGGCCTCGCTCGTCGTCGACAGCTTCAGCGCCCGCGGCATCGCCAACACTGTCGCCGACCAGGCGCAGCTCGGGCGGCTCGCCATGATCGTCGACGCCTATCGCGCGCTCGACGTGCTGGCTCGGCACCCGCGCATCGATCCGGCGCGTGTCGCGGTCATCGGCTTTTCGCGCGGCGCCCAATCGGCCCTGTACGCGAGCATGCGTCGCTTCCAGCGCGACTACGCGCCTGCCGGCCGCGAGTTCGCCGCCTACATCGCCTTCTACGCGCCCTGCGGCACCCGCTTCGGCCAGGACGAAGAGGTGAGCGACCACCCGATCCGGCTCTTTCACGGTACTGCCCACGACTACAACCCGGTGGCGCCCTGCCGCGAGTACGTGCAGTGCCTGCGCGCCGCGAAGAAGGACGTGCAACTGACCGAATACGCGGGCGCCTTCCATGTCTTCGACGAACCGGCGCTGGTGAGGCCCTTCAAGCTCGACAAGGCCCAGACGACGCGCAATTGCGAGCTCGCCGAGGGACGCAACGGCGTCGTCCTCAACCAGAAGAGCTACAAGCCGTTCAGCTACGCCGACCCCTGCGTCGAGTACGGCCCGACCGTGGCCTTCGACGAGCAGGCCTACACCGGCTCGAGAAAAGCGGTGGCCGCGCTCCTTGCCGAGGTGCTGCGGCCCTGACGATCGTCAGCCGGAGGTCTTGACGACCAACTGGTTGTCGACCGATTGCACGCCACGGGTGTCGCGCGCGATCTGCGCGGCGCGGTCCATCGCCGACGCCTTGTCGGCGGTGCCCTTCAGCGTGACGACGCCACCCTTGGTGTCGACATCGATGCTCAGGCCCTTCACGTCCGGGTCGGCGAGCAGCGCCGTCTTCACCTTGGTCGTGATGACGCCGTCTTCGAGGGCGTCGCCGGCTTTCGTCATCGCCGCGCTGGCTTCGCCGCCGGCTTCCTTGGCGGCCGATTTCATCGCCGCGGTCGCACTGGCCGAGTCCATGGACGACGCCACGGTGGTCGTGGTCGTCGTCGTGGTCGTGCCGTCGGGCGACTGCGTCGTGGACGTCTTCTGGCAGCCGGCGAGCAGGCCTGTGGCAGCCAGAGCCACCACCGAGCCGGCCAGAATCGTTCGCCTGAGGGATGAGCTCATGACTTGCTCCTGCATGGGTAGAGTTGCCTCTTGCAGCCGGCAAGCCACGTGCCCGCGAAGAGGGCCGATCAGCCATCCGGCGAGCGTGCCGCGCCGGGGACGAGCTTTCTCAGCATCTCGACCAGCAAGGCACGCTCGGCGCGCGACAGCGCCGTCAGCGCGGGCTCTTCCATGGTCATCGAGATCTGCCGCATGCGCTCGGCGAAGGCCCGGCCCGCCTTCGTGAGATGGATGTGCTGGGCGCGCCGGTCGTGCGTGCTGCGCACCCGCTCGATCCAGCCGCGCTCGGCCATGCGGTCGAGCGTGACGGCCATGTTCGGCGGCGAGATGTCGAGCGCCTGGCCGAGCTGCTTCTGGTTCACGTCGCCGTTCCCCGCGACCAGCATGAGGATCGAGAACTCGGCGATGCGCAGGCCCTCCGGCTCCATGTGCAGGGCGAACACCTTCTTCAATTCGAGCGAGGCGCGCGTCGCCGCATAACCGACCAGGTGCGAGAGCGCCGAGTCGTCGAGCGTCGGCGTGGCGCGCTTGCGGCGCGCGAGACGCTCCGGCACCGGCGGGGCCGTGCTGCCGGTCGCCGCCTTCAAGCGTCCGCCTTCTTGCGTGCCGCGCCCAGGTAGGTCTCGATCACGCGCGGGTCCTTGGCCAGGTCGGCGGCCGGGCCCTGCAGCGCCACCTCGCCCATCTCGAGCACGTAGCCGTAGTCGGCGACCTCGAGCGCGGCGCGCGCATTCTGCTCGACGAGCAGGATCGTCACGCCGGTGGCGCGCAAGGCGGCGATGGTCGCGAAGATGCTGCGCACGACGAGCGGCGCCAGGCCGAGGCTCGGCTCGTCGAGCATGAGCAGCGCGGGCTTGCCCATGAGGGCACGGCCGACCGCGAGCATCTGCCGCTCGCCGCCCGAGAGCGTGCCGGCGAGCTGGGTGCGCCGCTCGCGCAGGCGCGGGAACAGCATGTAGACCGAGTTCAGCTCTTTCGCGCTGTCCTTTGCGCCGAGGCGGAACTGGCGCCAGGCGCCGAGCAGCAGGTTGTCCTCGACCGACATGGTGCCGAACAGGGCGCGCGTCTCGGGCACCAGCGCCATGCCGAGCATGACGCGCTCCTCGAGCGAGAGCAGGCCGACCGGCTGGCCGTCGTACTCGATCGTGCCGCGCGCCGGCAGGGCGCCCATCAGCGCGTTGAGCAGCGTCGACTTGCCGGCGCCGTTCGGGCCGATCACGGTGATGACCTTGCCGGCGCGCGCGGTGATGGTGAGGCCGTGCAGCACCTCGGCCTTGCCGTAGCCGGCGTGCAGGTCGCGAACGTTGAGCAGCAGCTCGGCCATGTCAGTGCTCCGTTCCAAGGTAGGCCGCGCGAACCGCAGGACTGGCCTGCACTTCTTCCGGCGTGCCCTCGATCAGCTTGGTGCCGAACTCCATGACGACGACGCGATCGACGAGGCCCATGACCAGGTCCATGTCGTGCTCGACGAGCAGGATCGAGAGGCCCTCGCCGCGCAACTGGCGCAGCACGTTGGCGAGGCCTTCCTTCTCCTTCAGGCGCAGGCCCGCGGCAGGCTCGTCGAGCAGCAGCAGGATCGGATCGGCGGCGAGCGCGCGCGCGATCTCCATCAGCCGCTGCTGGCCGAGCGCGAGGTTGCCCGCCTGCTCGTGCATCAGCTCGGCCATGCCGATGCGCTGCAGCTGGCGCTCGGCCTCGCGCATCAGGCTGCGCTCTTCGGCGCGGTCGAGGCGCAGCATCGCCGCCGGCACGCCGCGGCCGCCGCGCAGGTGGGCGCCGAGCGCGACGTTCTCGAGCACCGTCATGCCGGCGATCATCTTCACGTGCTGGAAGGTGCGCGAGACGCCCAGGCTGGCGATGCGGCGCGAGGCCACCCTGTCGATGCGCCGACCGAGCAGCGCGACCTCGCCGCGCGTCGCCGGCAGCACGCCGGTGACGAGGTTGAAGGTGGTCGACTTGCCGGCGCCGTTCGGCCCGATCAGGCCGAGGATCTCGCCGGCCCTGACCTGGAAGCTGACGTCATTGACGGCGACCAGGCCGCCGAACTCCTTGCGCGCGTTGCGCACGTCGAGCACGACCTCGCCGTGCGACGGCCGCGGCCGCGCCGGCAATGCCGCAGCGGCGGCCCAGTCGACCTTGCGCCGCACCCGCGGCAACACCCCGTCGACGAAGGCCCAGAGGCCGTCGCGGGCGTACTGCAGCATGAGCACGAGCAGCACGCCGAAGACGATGATCTCGTAGTTGCCGCTGGTGCCCATCAGCCTGGGCAGCCAGACCTGGAGCTGGTCCTTCAGGACCTGCACGACGCCGGCGCCGATGAGTGCGCCCCAGACGTAGCCGACGCCGCCGAGCACGGCCATGAACAGGTACTCGATGCCCATGTTCAGGCCGAAGGGCGAGGGATTGACGGTGCGCTGGAAGTGCGCGAACAGCCACCCCGAGACGCTCGCCAGCAAGGCAGCGAGGACGAACGCGGTGACCTTGACGCGGAAGGTGTCGATGCCCATCGCCTCGGCCATCGTCGAGCCGCCCTTGACAGCGCGCAGGGCCCGGCCGACGCGCGAGTCGAGCAGGTGCGTGACGGCGATCGCGGCGAGCACGACGATGGTCCAGAGCAGGTAGAAGAAGCTGCGCCCGGTGTTGAGCGGCGTGCCGAAGAACGTGATCGCCGGAATGCCGAGCAGGCCGTCGTACTTGCCGAGGAAGTCGAGGTTGCCGAGCAGGTAGAAGAGCGAGAGGCCCCAGGCGATCGTCGCCAGCGGCAGGAAGTGGCCCGACATGCGCAGCGTGATGAAGGCGAGCAGCAGCGCCGCCACGCCGGTGACGGCCAGGCCGACCCAGACCGTGAGCCACGGCGACATGCCGTACGTGAGCGTCAGGTAGGCCGCCGTGTACGCGCCCATGCCGACGAACGCCGCCTGGCCGAACGAGGTCAGCCCGGCGATGCCGGTGAGCAGCACCAGGCCGATCACGACCAGCGTGTACAGGCCGATGTAGTTGGCCTGGGTGATCCAGAACTCGGCTGTAGCGGGCGTAAGCACGGGCACCAGCGCCAGCGCGATGGCGAAGACGACGAGGGCGACGGCGCGGAAGGTCATGCACGCCCGCCCGGCCGCCCGAAGGGCGCGCGCGCCCCCTCGGGGGGCAGCGACTGAAAGGAGCGTGGGGGTCCCATCATTCCTCCTCGTCGTCGTGGCCGCGCTGGAACGAGCGCCAGAGCAGCACGGGAATGATGAGCGTGAAGACGATCACTTCCTTGAACGCGCTGGCGTAGAACGAGCTGAAGCTTTCGAGCACGCCGACGAGCAGGGCGCCGAGCGCCGCCGCCGGGTAGCTGGCCAGCGCGCCGAAGATCGCCGCGACGAAGCCTTTCAGGCCGATCAGAAAGCCCGAGTCGTAGAAGATCGTCGTCGTCGGCCCGATCAGCAGGCCGGAGAGCGCGCCGATGAAGGCAGCCAGGCCGAAGCTCAGCTTGCCGGCGCCGGAGGTCGAGATGCCCATGAGGCGCGCGCCGAGTCGATTCACCGCCGTCGCGCGCAGGGCCTTGCCGCGCAAGGTGCGCTCGAAGAACAGGAACAGCGCGACGATGAGGACGATCGAGGCGATGAAGATGATCACCGTCTGGCCCGAGAGCGAGATCGCGCCGGCCGAGAAGCGCGCGTCCCAGAAGCTCGGGTTGCGAAAGCCTTCGGCGCCGAAGAAGACCAGGCCGAGCCCGGTCAGCGCGAAGTGCACGCCGACCGAGACGATCAGCAGCACCAGCACGCTCGCGTCGGCCAGGCGCTGGTACGCGAGCCGATAGACGAGCGGCCCGAGCAAGGTGACGATGGACAAGGTAAGTGCGCTCTGCGCCAGCAGGTGCAGCTTCTGCGGCGCCGCCCAGACCGTGAGCGCGGCGACGATGGCCGGCGCGAGCAGCGTGCGCAGCAGGCCGCGCAACATCGCCGCAGCGGGCAGGCCGCGCCGCACCGCGTCGACGATGTCGATCAGCGCCGCGACGATGGCCAGGCCGACCAGCAGCCAGACCGTGCCCGGCACCTTGCCCAGCTGCAGCAGGGCCAGCGTCAGCGCGCCGTAGGCGACGAACTCGCCCTGCGGAATGAAGATGACGCGCGTGACCGCGAACACCAGCACCGTGGCGAGCGCCAGCAGCGCATAGACGGCGCCGTTGGTGACGCCGTCGAGCAGCAGGATGCCGGCGGTGCTGAGGTCCATGCCCATGGCTGCGGCGATTGTCTACGCGGCCCTGGGCTGCGCGCGCGCCGCCGGCGAGGGCGACAAACGCCGCATCAGCGGACGACTTGCCAGTCGCCGTTGACGACCTTCAGCAGCACGCCGGTCTCCGGCGTGTAGCCGAAGTGGTCGGTCGGCGTCCAGTTGAGCACGCCCTGCGAGACCGGCGTGCGGCCCATCGTCTCGAAGGCGTCTTTCAGCGCGGCGCGAAACTCGGGCGTGCCGGGCTTGCCCTTCTTCAGCGCGATCGGCACCGCCTTCTGCAGGACGAGGACGGCGTCGAAGGCGTGCGCGCCGAACTGGTTCGCCGAGCCCTTGCCGTAGACCTTCTCGAACTCGCTCTTGTATTGCATGCCGAGCGCCTTGCTGGCGTTCGAGTCGGGGAGCTTTTCGGCGACGACCGCCGGCCCCGACGAGACGAACGAGCCCTCGACGTCGGCGCCTCCGACGCGGATCAGGTCCATCGTCGCCGCACCGTGCGTCTGGTAGATCTTGCCCTTCGGGTAGCCGCGCTCGACCAGGCCCTTGTGCGGCATCGCCGCGCCGCTGCCCGAGGCAACGACGAGGATCACATCCGGGTTGGCCGCGGTCAGCTTGAGCACCTGGCCGGTCACCGCCGTGTCGCTGCGCGTGAAGCGCTCGACGTCGACCAGCTTGATGCCGGCCTTCTCGGCCAGCGGCTTGATGTCGGTGAGCCAGGCCTCGCCGTAGGCATCGGCATAGCCGAGAAAGCCGTAGGTCTTGACGCCGAGCTTCTTCCAGTCCTCGACGATCGGGATCGCCATCACCGCCGTCGACTGCGGCATGCGGAACGACCAGCCGCCGCGGCCCTCGGGCAGGTTCACGGGCGAGAGCATGAGCTGCACCGTCTTGCCTTCGGCGGCGACGTCGGCCATCGCCGCGGCGACCGGCGTGGCGACCGAGCCGACGATCAGGTCGACGTGGTCTTCGGTGATGAACTTGCGCGTGTTCTTGACCGCCGTGGTCGGGTCGGTCGCGTCGTCGAGCATGATGACGTTGAGCTTTTCGCCGGCGATCTCCTTCGGCCAGAGGGCGATGCCGTTCTTGGTCGGGATGCCGAGCGCCGAGGTCGGGCCGGTGAGCGAGATGCTGGCACCGATCGTGATGTCGGCGAGCGCGGCGCTTGCGCCGAATGCCAGCACGAGCGCAGTGGCCAGCGAGGTCAGTGTCCTCTTCATTCGTGTCTCCGGTTGAGAAAGGGTCTTGTCATCCTGAGCGAAGCGAAGGATCTCGGCGTGCCATGAGATCCTTCACTGCGTTCAGGATGACGGTTCCATCAGCTGCACAAGGCCTTGATGTCTTCGGGGACCGGCATCGCCCGCAAGCGATCCGGATTGTCGGCGTCGCGGCGCACGAAGGCACGCGTTTCGGTGCCCTCGCAGATCAGCGTCTCGCCGCGCATGACGCGATGACGCTGCACGAACACCTTGGCGCGCCACTCGTCGATCGAGGTCGAGATGACGAGGTCTTCGGCATAGGTCGCCGCGCTGACGAACTTCGTGGCGATCTCGAGCAAGGGCGTGCCGACGATGCCGCGCGTCTTCACCAGCTCGCGCCAGGGCGGCACACCGCACTGCATGAAGAAGGAGAGCGAGGCGGCGTCCATCCAGCGCTGGAAGTTGGGATAGAAGACGATGCCGGCCGGGTCGCAGTCGCCGAACTGCACTGTCACGCGGAACTGCGTCGTCTTCGCCATGGCTGTCACCCTGAGCAGAGCGAAGGGCCTCGCCTCCGCGCGGCACCGGGATCCTTCGCTTCGCTCAGGATGACAATGCTTGTGACGGTGCGGGTCATCGCGGCACGATCACGTCGCGGTCGGTGCCGATGTACATGCGCACGACGTCGGCATCGCGATGCGTCAGCACCGCGCGCTGGTTGATCGAGCCCTTGTCGGTGATCTCGCCGCGGTCGATCGAGGGCGGGTGCGCGAGCAGCAGCGCCCGCGCCACGCGCGTCGCGCTGCCGCTGCCGGTGGAGTGCATGACGTCGACCAGGCGCTGGAAGAAGGCGCGCAGCTTCGGGTCGCCGACGACGATGTGCGGCGGCACGTTCGCCGCCATGCCGGCATAGGCGCGACAGGCATCGAGGCGCGGAAACAGCAGGATGCCGATCTCGCTGCGGTTGATGCCGGCGATGACCACGTCCTGCACCAGCGGGTCGCCGGCGGCGATGATCTTGGCGCGCAACGGACCGACCGAGACAAAGGTGCCGGTCGAGAGCTTGAAGTCCTCGGCGATGCGGCCGTCGAAGACGAAGCCCTTGCCCGGGTCGGCCGGGTCCATTGGCTTGGCGGCGTCGCCGCTGCAATAGAACCCCTCGGCGTCGAAGTGCTCGGCCGTCTGCTCGGGCGCGCGCCAGTAGCCGGGCGTGACGTTGGGGCCGCGATAGCGCACCTCCTGCTTGTCGCCCATCGGCACGAGCTTGAGCTCGAGGCCGGGCGCCGGCAGGCCGATGTGGCCCGACTTCACCTCCCACGCATTGGCGCAGATGGCGAAGGGCGACGTTTCGGTCATGCCCAGGCCGGTGAGCATGCGGATGCGCTCGCCGCATTCCTGCTCGGCGAGACGGTCGAGCTTGTCCCAGACCGGTTGCGAGAGGCCGGCGCCGGAGAAGAAGAACATCTTGACGCGGCTGAACAGGGTCTTGCGCAGAACGGCGTCGGTCTCGAGCGCGTTGGCGATCTCCTCGAAGCCTTTCGGCACGTTGAAGTAGATCGTCGGCGCGATCTCGCGCAGGTTGCGCAAGGTCTCGCCGATCAGTGCCGGCGTCGGCTTGCCCTCGTCGATGTAGAGCGTGCCGCCGTTGTAGAGCGTGATGCCGATGTTGTGGTTGCCGCCGAAGGTGTGGTTCCAGGGCAGCCAGTCGACCAGCACCGGCGGCTCTCCGGCCAGCCCTGGGAAGCACTGGCGAATCATCTGCTGGTTGGCGCAGAGCATGCGCTGGGTGTTGATCACGCCCTTGGGCAGCTTGGTCGAGCCCGACGTGAACAGGAACTTGGCGATCGTGTCGGGGCCGACCTTGTCGTGCGCGGCATCGACTGCCGCCGTCGGCTCGGTGTTGAGCAGGTCGGCGAAAGCGAGGGTCACGCGGCCTTCGAGCGCGCCTTCGGTCAGCACGACCGGCGTGTCGGCCGGCACCACCGCGGCGATCGCCTTGGCATAGGCCGGGCCGCTCGCGAACACCAGGCCGGGCGTGAGCTGCTCGACGATGTGGCGAAGCTTGCCGTAGTCCTGCGAGATCAGCGAATAGGCCGGCGAGACCGGCGCGTAGGGCACGCCGGCGAGCATCGCGCCGAGCGCGAGCAGGAGGTGTTCGATGTCGTTGTCGGAGAGGATGACGACCGGCCGCTCGACCGACACCTTGTGGTCGAGCAGCGCCTGCGCGATTGATCGCGCGCCCTTCAACGCCTCGGCGAAACTGACGCGCCGCCAGTCGCCGCCGTCCACGCGCTTGGCCACCAGCGCGCGATCGGGCGCAGCCTCGGCCCAGTGCAGGAAGCGGTCGGTCAGTCGCTTCGCGTACGGTTGCAGCGCCTCGCGCGAGACGACAAGCGTCGAGCCGTCGTCGCGGCGAATGAGGTCTGCTTCGAGCGAGCCGCCCAAAGGCAGCGCCCGGTATCGCGCACCGCTCACTGCTTCTTCACCTTCCCGGCCCTGCCCTCGAGAAAGTCGCGCATGCGGGTCTTGGCGCCTTCGTCGCCCTGGGCGATCGCCGCCATCAGCGACTCGGCAAAGAGGCCGTCGTCCTGGCCCATGTCGGCGATGCGCGGCAATGCGTGCATGACCGCGAAGTTGGAGAGCGGCGCATTCTGCGCGATGCGCTCTGCCAGCCAGAGCCCTTTCTCGAGGCCCTTGCCGTCGGCCACCACGTACTGCGAGAGGCCGACCGCCAGGCCTTCCTTGGCGTCGTAGACGCGGCCGGTCAGCATCATGTCGGTCATGCGCGCCACGCCGATCAGGCGCGGGATGCGCGCCGAGCCGCCGCCGCCGACGAAGAGGCCGCGCTGGCCCTCGGGCAGCGCGTAGTAGGTGCTTGATTCGGCGACGCGCACGTGGCACGAGCTCGCCAGCTCGAGGCCGCCGCCGACGACGGCGCCGTGCAGCACCGCGACCACCGGCACCTTGCCGCGCTGCACTTGCTCGAACGCGGCATGCCACGAACGCGAGTGGACGATGCCTTCGGCGGCGCTGCGCTCCGACAGCTCCGAGAGGTCGAGCCCGGCGCAGAAGTGCTCGCCCTCGCCGCTCAGCACGACAGCGCGAATGCCTTCCGGCAGATTGACGAAGGCCGTGTGCAACTGCGCCACGAGCGCGTCGTTGATGGCGTTGCGCTTGGCCGGGCGGTTCATGCGCACATGCAGCACGGCGCCCAGCGACTCGATGCGCAGCAGGTCGAGCGACCCGATGAGCGGCGTCGAGGTAGGGATGGCGCTCGTCATTGGTTAGTGCTTTTAATCATGTAGTCGCTTCCATTCTAGGATCGTGGACCTAGCAAAACCCTAGGGTAAGCCCTAGCAAAGTCTGCGCTTTTGGTTATTTACATTAACTAAAACAAGATTCACCGAACCCAGGCCGAATGCCGGCGAAACGCGCTCGAATCAGCGCGACAAGGAGACAAACATGCACGCCACTGGTCGCCTCACGATCGTCGTCATCCTCGTGGGCGCACTGCTCGTGGCTTGTGCCAGCGCAGCGCCGGCTGCCGCGCTTGCGCCCGCGCAGGGCTCGACCCTCGCCAGCTGCGAAGCGCTCGCCGCGTCGTTCGTCTATCCGCGCACCGCCGTCATCGCGGCGACGGCGGTGCCTGCCG
Organism: Burkholderiales bacterium; assembly: GCA_025350505.1. Classification (GTDB taxonomy): domain Bacteria; phylum Pseudomonadota; class Gammaproteobacteria; order Burkholderiales; family Burkholderiaceae_C; genus Schlegelella_A. The sequence continues at coordinate 3,760 of JANXXS010000121.1, read as the reverse complement.
GCGAGCTGGCGGTCGCTGGCACGGCGATCGGCGCGCACTGCCGCGTCGTCGGCGCGATGAACGATCGCGTCGGCCCGGTCGACGGCAAGCGCTTTGTCGGCACGCTGCACAGCCTGCGGCCGCGGCCGAACGCGCTGATCCGGGTGTACAAGCTCGGCTGAATCCGATCCTCGAAAGCCGCGGAGCCGCGACCATGAACACCGCCGACCTGATCGCCATCGACACGCACACCCACCTCGAGGTGTCGTGCCGCAACCCCTTCGACAACTACGGCGAGGAGTACGACCGCGCCGCCGACAAGTACTTTCGCTCGAGCAAGCGCCCGACGATGGAGGAGACGATCGCCTTCTATCGCGAGAAGAAGATCGGCTTCGTCAACTTCACGGTCGACGCCGAGAGCCAGATGGGGCGCCGCCGCATCCCCAACGAAGAGATCGCCGAGGCGGCGCAGAAGAACAGCGACATCATGATCGCCTTCGGCTCGATCGATCCGCACAAGGGAAAGATGGGCGGCCGCGAGGCAAGGAAGCTGGTCGAGGAATACGGCGTGCGCGGCTTCAAGTTCCACCCGACCGTGCAGGGCTTCGAGCCGGCCGACAGGATGGCCTGGCCGATCTACGAAGTGATCGCCGAGCACAAGCTGCCCGCCATCTTCCACAGCGGCCACTCGGGCATCGGCAGCGGCATGCGCTGCGGCGGCGGACTGCGCTTGCAGAACTCGAACCCGATGCTGGTCGAGGACGTGGCGATGGCCTTCCCCGACATGCAGATCGTGCTCGCCCATCCTTCGTGGCCGTGGCAGGACGAGGCGATCTCGCTGGCCATGCACAAGCCCAACGTCTGGATCGACCTTTCGGGCTGGAGCCCGAAGTACTTTCCGCCGCAGCTCGTGCAGTACGCGAACACCTTGCTCAAGGACCGCATCCTGTTCGGCAGCGACTTCCCGCTCATCACGCCCGACCGCTGGCTGAAGGACTTTGCCGAGGCCGGCTTCAAGGACGAGGTGCGACCGCTGATCCTCAAGGAAAACGCCAAGCGCCTGCTCGGCCTGACCTGAGCAGCCGCCGGCTCAGTGCTGGCGCGGCGTGACCCAGGCGCGCTGGCGCAGCTCGGGGCTGACGCGATAGCGCTCGCCGCGGTAGTGCGCGTCGAGCCGGTCGAGCAGCGCGGCGATGGCGCCGGCGTCCCAGGTGGCGAGGAACTCGAACGGTCCCTGCGGATAGTTGACGCCGAGCTTCATCGCCAGGTCGGCGCCCTCGGGTGTGCAGACACCTTGCAGCACCGCGTCGCAGGCCTCGTTGACGAGCATGGCGACGGTGCGCGCCACGACCAGCCCCGGAGCGTCGCCGACCGGCTGCGGCGACCAGCCGGCGATGCGCAGCCATTGCGCCGCCTCTTCACGCCACGCCTCCGAGGTGCCCGCCGAGACACTGAAGGCGAGCGCCGTGCCGGGCGCGCCGCCGTTCGTGGCGACGGCGCGATCGAAGAGCGCCAGCTCGCGGATGCCTTCTTCGGTGGCGACCTGCGCCGCCGGCCGGCCGTCGGTCAGGCGCAGGTCGCCGTTGGCGGTCTGCAGGCCGTTCCAGCGGCTCGCCGAATCGGCCTCGAAGGGCACGCCGGCCTCGGCCAGGCGGCTCGCCCAGCGATCGACGGCGACGCCCTTGCCATGCAGGGCGACGATGCTGCCCGAGGCGATGGTCGGCACGTCGGCTGGTGCGGCGGCGACCGCCGGTGCGGCAGCGGGATGCACGTAGAAGCCGCGCCCCGTTTTCCTGCCGAGCAGGCCGCCGTCGACCAGCTCGCGCTGCACCAGCGAAGGCGCATAGCGCTTGTCGCCGAAGTTGGCGTCGAACACCGACTGCGTGACGGCGAAGTTGGTGTCATGGCCGATCAGGTCCATCATCTCGCACGGCCCCATGCGAAAGCCGGCGCCGCGCAGGCAGGCGTCGATGACCGCCGGCTCGGCGGCGCGCTCCTGCAGCAGCACCAGCGTCTCGGCGTAGTACGGCCGGGCGATGCGGTTGACGATGAAGCCCGGCGTCGAGCGCGCGAGCACCGGCGTCTTGCCCCAGCGCCTGCTCAGCTCGAAGATCGCCTGCGCCACCGCGGCATCGGTCTGCAGTCCGGACACGACCTCGACCAGCTTCATCAGCGGCACCGGGTTGAAGAAGTGCATGCCGACAAAGCGGCCGGGCAACTTCAAGCCGTTGGCCAGCGCCGTGATCGAGATCGACGAGGTGTTCGTGGCGAGCACGCAGGTCGCGCCGACGACCGCCTCGAGATCGCGGAACAGGGCGCGCTTGGCATCCGGGTTCTCGACGATCGCCTCGACCACCAGCTCGGCGCCGGCGGCGGCGTCGAGCGTGGCCGCCGGCGCGACGCGTGCGGCGATGCGCTTCGCTTCCTCGGCGTCGAGCTTGCCCTTGGCGGCCAAGCCGTCGAGCGTCGTCGCCAGCCTGGCGCAGGCCGACTCGGCGGCGCCTTCGCGCGCGTCGAAGATGCGCACGGTGTGGCCGGCCTGCGCCGCCACCTGGGCGATGCCGGCGCCCATGATGCCGGCGCCGACGACGAGGACGGGCGTGTCTGCGGAGAGATCGAGGATCATGTTCGAGCCAAAGGTGAGGCGACTGGCCGCGAGACGGTATCACCGTCGCCTGGGCGGGCGCGAAGGCGGCAGCGACGACGGGTTCGCTCGGTTGGCAGGCTCAGGTCGAAAGAGCATGATCGCCGACCCCGGTCGCAAGATTCGCGTCTTGGCGATTCGACATCCCGGTTCAGGTATGGAGGTGACGCCATGGCGACGAGTACCACAACCTTGCCCCCGGAAATCAATCAATACACGATCAAGTTCCTGATCGGCTTCGTCGCCTTGTCGTTGCCGATCGTCGAGCTGGTGCTGTCGCACGGCGACATCTCATCGATCAGCGAGTCGTACTGGTATCCGTACAGCCACTGGACGCGCAACCTGTTCGTCGGGTCGCTGTTCGGCATTGCAGCCATGCTGGCCGGCTACAACGGCACCAGCCCGGAGCAGCTCCTGTTCGGCAAGGTGGCCGCGGTGGCAGCGGTGCTCATCTCGATATTCCCGTGCTACTGCGGGAAGGAAGGGCAAGAAATCGTGAAAGGCGTGCATGGCGCTTCAGCGGGCGCCTTGTTCGCGGTGCTCGCCTGGTTCTGTTGGGACTTCATCGAGATAGCGAAGACGAAATTGCACGACGATCGTAGAAAAGCGGCGCAGCGCCGAATCGTCATCTACATAGCGTGCGGGGTCGGGATGCTCGTGGCCATCGCACTCTTCGCGCTCCATTTCTTCACGGATAGCGAGCGTCTGGTCTTCTGGGGCGAGACGGTCGGATTGGTGTCCTTCGGGATCTCCTGGCTGACGGCGAGTCACAAGCTTCCCGTGGTCACTGCCCCATCGGAAAAGCAGACCATCTTCGCCTTTGGATCGTCTCCGGCTCGGGCGGACGGACCCTGACGTTGCGCTCGACTTCGAGCATAGTGCGCGATCCACATCGAGGGGGCTGGCATGGCGGAAATCCAGGGCGGGTGCCGATGCGGCACGGTCCGCTACAAGTTGGCGCTGGATGCGCTGCGCGACAGAACCTACGCCTGCCATGGCTCTGTCGCAATAGGCCGGTGCGGCGAGAATTCATTGGATGGTCCCACTCCCGATTCAGCTCACCAGATCGACTCTGCGCAAGGTCATCCAGCGGCTGCACTACCCGCTGGAAGTGATGCTGGTGTGCGTGCGCTGGTA
>JANXXS010000084.1 GCA_025350505.1 Burkholderiales bacterium | reverse complement strand
GACGCATCACCTCGGCCTCGTGGCCGCGCATCGAGGCGATCAAGTCCTTCGGGTCGGCGTGCTCCAACCCCGCCTTGGCGTTGGGGTTCTTGATGTCCAGGTTGTAGATCGGCCAGTACAGCGCGTCGCCCTGGGCCTGCGCGGCCTTTGCGCCCTGCTCGTGCGCAAGCTGCTCTGCCTTCAGCGCGCGCACCCGGTCCTGCAGCGCCGACTTCGCGCCGTTGGCCGCGGCGCTGATGGCTTGCTCCAACTCGCGCATCGGCTTGCCGAGGGCCAACACCGCATTGCGTTCGGCCTCGGCCTTCTGCCAGTGAGGCGTCGCCGCTTCGACGGCGGCAATTCGCTTTGCCGCAAAGTCGACCGCCCAAGCCTGCGGACCGGCCTGACGGTCGTTCCACCAGGCCAGTGCCGCAGCAAACCCCTCGAACTGCAGCGGTGCCGTCTTGCTGTACTTCTTGCGCCCTTCCGGCAGGGGCAGCTCGTAGTACCAGATGGTGTCGGTCGGGCCGCCACGCTCGAAGAACAGCAGGTTGGCCGGAATGTCGGTGTAGGGCGCGAACACACCTTGCGGCAGCCGCGCGATGGTGTGCAGCCGAAACTCCTTGAGTAACTCCTCTTTGATGACGGCGCTGATGCCGTCGCCGAACAGCGTGCCGTTCGGCACCACCACGGCCGCCCGCCCGCCGCGCGCTGCTGGCCTGCCGCCGGGCACCGGGGCGCCGGCGACGCGCAACTTGCGCATGATGTATTGCAGGAACAGCAGCGCCGTCTCGGCGGTCTGCATGTTGGGCGGGAAGTTGGCCTTGATGCCCACCTCTTCCTCGCCGCCGAAGGGCGGGTTGGTGAGGATCACGTCCACGCGCTCGCTGTGGCCGATCTCGTTGATCCGGCGGTCCAGGGTGTTGCCGTAGGCGATGCGCGGCGCCTCCAGGCCATGGAGCAGCAGGTTCATTTGCGCCAGCATGTAGGGCAAGGGCTTGGCCTCCTGGCCGAACAAGGTCTCGCGCTGCAGCACGCGGCGTGCGTCGGGCGAAGTCACCTTGGGTGCGATGTGGTCGTAGGCCTCGACCAGGAAGCCGCCGGTGCCGCAGGCCGGGTCGAGCACGGTCTCGCCGAGGCACGGGTCCATCACCTGCACCATGAAACGCACAACAGGGCGCGGTGTGTAGAACTCGCCGGCGTCGCCCGCCGCGTCGCGCATCTCGCGCAGCATCGACTCGTACAGGTGCGACAGCGTGTGCATCTCTTCGCTCGCGCTGAAGTGGATGCCGTTGATCTTGTTGACGATGTCGCGCAGCAGGTAGCCGCTGACCATGCGGTTCTGGATGCCCTTGAAGACATTGGCCACCACCTCGCGCTGGCTGCCCTTCTCGCCCTGACCGCTTAAGGCCCGCAGGTAGGCGAACAGCCCCTTGCCCTTGCTGCCGTCGGCGCGCACCGTGGTGTCCTGCCCGATGAAGGCGAGCAACTCGTCGCCGGTGATGCCGTCCTCGCGGGCGGCCCAGTCGCGCCAGCGATAAGGCGCTTCGATGATGGGCTGGTAGGGCTTGCCGTCGAGGTCGGCCTCTTCCTCGTGCACGACCTCCAGGTCGTCGAGGAACTTCAGGAACATCACCCAGGTGAGCAAGGGCAGCCGGTCCACGTCACCGTTCAGCCCCTTGTCCTTGCGCAGGATTTGGCGAGCGGTGCCGATCAGTGCCGACAGGTTCTCGCGCGTGGTCAACGCGGCCTTGGGTTTGCGGGGCGCCTTGGTCTTCTTTTCGGCGCTGGCGGTGCTGGCTTTGCGAGCAGGCATTCAGTGGAGTCTCGTGGTCATTGGTAGATCGCCGTCTGCAGCCGTGACACGGCTTCCCTCAGGCCCTTCACGCCGCCGAAGTGGCGCGTGGCAATCTCGGAGGGCGAGCCGTAGCGGTCGAAAGGCTGAACCTTCATCAGGTCGGACAGCGCGCTGAATTGAATGATCCCCCGCTCGACGTACTTGTCGAGCAGCAGCGACAGCACCTCGCGGGCCGTGTCGCCGTACTGTGCAAACAGGTCCTGCGTGGCCTTGCGCGCGCGCTCGGCGCGCTGGCGCCTCGTCAGCAAGGGGGCGTTCCAAGCCAGGTGGCACAGCAGGTCGAAGGGGTCGGCATCGGGTTGGTCGCTGCTGGCCGCCAGCTCGTCGAAGCTGATACCACGTTCGGTCAGCTCACGCAGCACGTCGGCCCTGGCGTCGGGGTCGGCCCAGGCAGATTGCAGCGCGTCGCGCGTGGGATACATGAAACGCACCGCGCGGCCCGAGTACTCTGTGTAGCGCACGACCTGCAGCTTCTTCCCATCGGTGTCGAGGTCGTAGACCAGATGGCCGATGACCTCGACCTCGCCACCATCGACGTAAAACTTGCGCGGCTCCGCCGGCGGGTCGGTCAGGATCTCTGCCGCACCCGGCTCGGCCTGCTCCGGCTGGACGAGGTACTCGGCCTCCGGCTCGGCCACACCCGGGATTTCGACGATCGTCGTGTCGACCACCTCGCCGGCCTCATCGACCGTCACCTCTTCAAGCCGTGCCGGATCACCGTCGAAATCAGGGTCTGCGAAGTGCCGAGTCGCGGTGCCGGTGAAGTCGATGATGTTGAAGTACTCCTTGCCGTAGTCGACCTTGAGGCGCGTCCCGCGGCCGACGATCTGCTTGAACTCCGACCGCGAGCCCACGACGCGGGCCAGCACGACGTTCTTCACCATCTCGGCGTCCACCCCCGTGGTCAGCAACTGCGACGTGGTCAGGATGACCGGCGCCGGCTTGTCCACGTCCTGGAAGTGCGACAGGTGGGTGAGGCCGATAGCGCCCTCGTCCGCGGTGACACGGCACACGTAGTCGGGGTACTGCTTCACCAGGTCGCTGTTCAGGTTGACCAGCTCTTGCCGCATCTCGGCGGCGTGCTCCTGGTCGACGCAAAAGATCAGCGTCTTGGCGAAGCGGTCGGTGCCCTTCAGAAAGTCCGTGAGGTGCCGGGCCATGGCCCGGGTGCGCGCCCGCAGGGCCACGACGCGCTCGAAGTCTCTGGTCTGGTACTCGTCGTCCGGCACCTCGCGCCCAAAGCGATCCAGCTCGTCCTTGCTGGGGCGCCACCCCGCGGCGTCCACGGTGGTGATGACACGGTGCACTCGGTACGGTGCGAGAAAGCCGTCCTCGATGCCCTGGCGCAGGCTGTAGGTGTAGACCGGGTTGCCGAAGTACTCGTAGGAGTCGCGCGACTCTTCGCGCAGGGGTGTTGCCGTCATGCCGAACTGGATGGCCGGCTCGAAGTACTCGAGCACGGCGCGCCAG
>JANXXS010000036.1 GCA_025350505.1 Burkholderiales bacterium | reverse complement strand
CGCGAGGCCGCGCTCGAGCTCGCGCGCTGGCTGGTGACGCCCGAGCGCACCGCGCAGTGGGGCCACGAGTCGGGCTACATCGCGGTGCGCGAGGCCGCCTGGGACACGCCGCTGCTGAAGAAGCAGGTGGCCGAGTTCCCGGCCGCGACCGTGGCCCGCGACCAGCTCCGCGAGGCCGTGGCCGAGCTCTCGACGCACGAGAACCAGCGCGTGACGCGCGTGCTCAACGGCGCGCTCGTGGCCGCGCTCGAAGGCACGAAGACGGCACAGCAGGCGCTCGGCGAGGCGCAGGGCTACGCCGAGCGCATCCTGCTGCCTTACCAGCGCTGAGCCCCGCCGTGGCCGCGACCCCGAGACCCGCGCGCGCAAGAGCCGCGGCGCCGTCGCACGCCGACCACAAGCCATCGTCGTTCACGCGGCTGCGCGTGCTGAGCGCCGTCGTGCCGCTGCTCGTGCTCGCCATCGCGCTCGCCGTGTCGTATGCCGTGTGGCAGCGCGAGCGGCGCGAGATCGAGCGGGTGCTGAAAGAGGACTTCGACCTGCGCGTGCACGACGCGGTGAACACCTTTCGCGAGCGGGTGCAGGGCTACGAGCAGGTGCTGCGTGCGGTGAGCGGCCTCTTCGCCTCGTCGCGCAGGGTCGAGCGCAGCGACTTCCAGACCTTCGTGCGCAACCTGAAGATGGAAGTGCATCCGGGACTGCAAGGCGTGGGCTACTCGGTGCTCGTGCCGCGCGAGCAGCTCGAGAGCCACCTGGCCGCGGTATGCGCCGAGGGCTTCCCGACCTACGCGATCCGCCCGGCCGGCGAGCGGCCGCTCTACACCTCGGCCATCTTCTTCGCGCCGCCCTCGGCGGCCGAGCTCAGCACGATCGGCGCCGACTATCTGGCCGAGCCGAGCCGGCGCGCCGCGCTCGAGCAGGCGCGCGACACGGCGAGCGTCGCGGTCTCGAACAAGATCGCGCTGCCGGGCGAAGACCCGCGCGAGGTGCAGCCCGGCTTTCGCATGGTGTGGCCGGTGTATCGCAACGGCGCGCCGCTCGACACGGTGCAGGCGCGGCGCGACAACATCGCCGGCTGGATCTTCGCCGCCTTCAGCATGGAAGGGCTGCTCGGCAGCACGCTCGGCGAGCACGGCAACATCGCGCTCCAGGTCTTCGACGGCAGCGAGCTGCAGGGCGAGCAAGCGCCGGGCGACGAGGTGGCCGACCGCGTGGGCGGCGAGTCGTCGTTGCGCCTCTTCAGCGCGGCCAGGCGAGTGGAGGCGGGCGGCCACACCTGGGTGGTGACGGTGCAGGCCCTGCCCAACTTCGCGACGCCGATCGCCATCAGCCAGCTCCAGCTCGTGACGCTGGTGGGCGGCGCATCGAGCGTGGCGCTCGCCCTCTTCACCTGGGCGCTGATGAGAAGGCGCCTGCGCAGCCTCCGCAACCGCGAGGAGCTGCGCATCGCGAGAGACCGCGCCGAGGCCGCCAACCGCGCGAAGAGTCACTTCCTCGCCGCCGCGAGCCACGACCTGCGCCAGCCGACGCAGGCTTTGGGGTTGTTCATTGCGACGCTGCGCGCGATGGCGAAGAAGCCGCAGCTCAGCGGCGAAGAGGTAGGCCACATCGCGTCGCGATTGCAGATGGCGATGGAAGGACTCGGGCGTTTGCTCAACGGCCTGCTCGACGTCTCTCGACTGGAGGCCGGCGCGGTAGAGGTGACGCTGGCGCCGATGCCGGTGCAGGACGTGCTGACGCAGGTACACAACGCCTTCGCCGGGCCGGCGCAGGCCAAGGGGCTCGGCTTCAAGGTGATGCCGAGCCGGCTCTGGGTGGAGAGCGACCCGGTGGTGCTGGCGCGCATCGTCTCGAACCTCGTGGCGAATGCGGTGCGCTACACGGAGCCCGGGAAGGTGCTGGTGGGATGCCGGCGGCGTGGCGATCGCGTCGAGATCCAGGTGATGGACACCGGCATCGGCATCGCCGAGGACCAAAGGGCCAGGATCTTCGAGGAGTTCTATCAGGTGGGGCAGCCGGCGCGGGATGGCGAGCAGGGGCTGG
>JANXXS010000032.1 GCA_025350505.1 Burkholderiales bacterium | reverse complement strand
GGCGTCGCGGCAGGCGAGAAAGACCGAGAGTCTAGGGCCTGTTCACGCCAATGCGTGCCCACGCCGGGCTGTAGCGGGCGGCCTGAAAGGCCTTGGCGGCCGCGCTCAGGCGCCCAGCCAGTGGCGGAACGCGGCGGCCCGCTCCTGCGTCACGACGACGGTGACGCCGGCGCCGGCCTGCGGCACGAGGTCGACCGTCAGCCGGCCTTTTCCGGCCGGTCGGAAGCCGCGCACCGCCGCCGCCGCGACGACGACCTGTCGGTTGATGCGAAAGAAGCGCTGCGCGTCGAGCTCGTCGGCCAGCTGGGCGAGGCTGCCGTCGACGAGATGGCGCTTGCCGTCGAGGTCGATCGCCCAGGTCGCCTTGTCGATCGAGACGAAGCAGCCGATCTCGTCGAGGCGCAGGCTGACGAAGCCGGCGCCGCTGCGCGCCAGGATGCGCTGCCGGGCGCGCGACGGCAGCGCCGCCAGATCGGCGGCGAGCCGCGCGACGTCGGCGCTGAAGTGTGTCCGCAGGCGCCGGTAGGTGGTGAAGGCGCGCGCCATCGCCTCGTCGCTGACGGGTTTGAGCACGTAGTCGATGGCGTTCGCCTTGAAGGCCTCGAGCACGAACTCGTCGTAGGCGGTGGCGAAGATCGCCGGGCAGCGCACCGCGTCGTCGGCGAACAGCTCGAACGACAGGCCGTCGGCGAGCTGCACGTCGAGCAGCATCAGGTCCGGTGCCGGGTGCGCCGCCAGCCAGACCTGTGCCTCGCGCACCGAGGCGGCGACGCCGGCGATCTGCGCGCCGGGCTCGACGCGGGCGATCGTCTCGATCAGACGCTCGCGCGCCGGTGCTTCGTCTTCGACCAGGAAGAGCCTCATGGCACGGCCAGCGGCACGGTCACGGCGAAGTGCGCGCCGGCGCGGTCGATGTCGAGGCCGCGGCCGGTGAGCAGGCGGCAACGCTCGTCGAGGTTGCTGAGGCCGACGCCTGCCCCCGGCCGGCTGCTGCTGCGCGGCCGCTTTGCGTGCGTGAAGCGCACCGCGTCGCCGTGCCGCGACAGGCGCATGCCGAGCGGCGAGCCGGCGTCGAAGCGGTTGTGCTTGACGGCGTTCTCGAGCAGCGTCTGCAGGGCCAGCGGCGGGATGCGCGAGCGGCCGCCCGCTGCGTCAGCGCCTTCGCAGTCGGCGTCGACGATCAGCTCGATGGCGCTGCCGAAGCGCAGCGCCAGCAGGCCGTAGTAGTCGCGCACGAAGGCGAGCTCTTCATCGACCGACACCAGCTGCTGGCCGCGACATCCGAGCACGTAGCGATAGACGCCGGCGAGCCGGTCGCAGAAGTCGCGCGCCCGCACCGGGTCGTGGGCGATGACGTGGCCCAGCGTGTTGAGGCTGTTGAAGAGAAAGTGAGGATCGATCTGCGCCGTCAACGCCGCCAGCTCGCCCTCGACCCGGCTGCGCTCGAGCCGCTCGACCCGCATCATGTCGGTCTCGCGCTCGCGGATCAGGAACACCGTCTCGTAGGCGTGCGTGACGAAGACGACGCAGATGACGTTGGTCAGGGTCACGACCTGCAGCGCCGACGTGTCGACGGGCTGGCCGAGCAGGCGGTACCAGACGGCGATCCAGAGCAGCGTGAGCGGCGCCGTGTAGAGCACGTTGGCGGCGATCAGCATCATGAGCTTGCGCGCCGGCTGCGCGAACCAGTCGAGGTGGCGGCGCTGCTGCAGCAGCAGCCACCGGTTGCCGAGCCAGATCGACGCCGACAGGCCGACGAAATAGAGCGAGCCGGCCCAGAAGCCGAAGTCGGCAGGAGTCAGCGTGCCGTACAGGCCGGTCAGCAGCGGAATCGCCAGGCCGAAGGCCGGGATGCCGATGGCCATGATCGGCCGGTCGCCGAGCGGCGAGATCAGCAGCCCGTCGTCGCGTTTCGGCAGGGTTTTGTTCACGTTGGGTCGACGGCGGTTGCAACGGCGGCGGCGCGGCGCCATGCTCGCTCCGCCGTTGCATCAGGAGGAGACCGATGGAACCCGTCCAGTTCAATTATCCGGCCGTGCTCGCCGCCGCCCTCGTCAGCTTCGTCGTCGGCGGCGCCTGGTACTCGCCGCTGCTCTTCGCCAGGGTCTGGATGAAGGAGGCCGGCCTGAGCGAGGCGCAGTTGCAGGGCGCCAGGCTCGGCAAGGTCTTCGCGCTGACGTTCGTCTGCTCGCTGGTGATGGCCTTCAACCTGGCCGCCTTTCTCGGCGCCAAGGCGACGCTGGCGTTCGGCGCCTTCGCCGGATTCGCCACCGGGCTCGGCTGGGTCGGCATGTCGCTGGCGATCATCTACCTCTTCGAGCAGCGTTCGCTCAAACTCTGGCTCGTCAACGGCGGCTGCCAGGTCGTCACCTACACGCTCATGGGCGCCATCCTCGGAGGATGGAAGTGAAGTTCGGCGATCGTCTTGCCGCCTGGTTGTTCTTCGCCGCGGCCCTGACCGCGACCCTGTCGATGCCGGCCGCCGCCGCGACCTCGGAGGTGTCGCCGACGGGCTTCATCGTCAACCTGCGCTACGAGGTCAATGCGACGCCGCATCGCCTCTGGGAGGCGCTCGGCGAACCGGGCAAGTGGTGGAACCCGAGCCACACCTGGTCGGGCAGCGCCGCCAACCTCAGCCTGTCGCGGCAGGCGTCCGGGTGCTTTTGCGAACGCTGGGGCGCCAACTCGGTCGAGCATGGCCGCGTCGTCTACGCCGCCGAAGACAGCGTGCTGCGCCTGCAGGGCGGGCTCGGGCCCTTGCAGGCGCTCGCCGTCGACGCGATGCTGACCTTCGCGATCGCGCAGAAGGACGGCAAGACCATGCTGCAGGTGAGCTACCGCGTCAGCGGCAACGCGTCGGCGGGGCTGCAGGACCTGGCCGGGCCGGTCGACGGTGTCATCGCCGAGCAGGCCAGGCGCCTGGTCGCCTACGCGGAGACGGGCAAGGCCGATTGAGTCGGGGCCTCAGGCCTCGACGCGTCGCAGCGCCTCGCCGTCGCGCAGAAAGCCGTTCGGCTGGCCGACGATCCAGCGCGCCAGGTCGTCGAGTCGGGCGGTGCCGACCTCGAACGCCGGGAACTGCACCGTCACCGTCTCGAAGCCTTCGAGGTTGACGATCTGGAACTGGATCCAGCCGCTGTCGTGGTCGGGGACGATGCGCACCGCGCCGTGGAAGTCGGCGACGAATTCGTAGCGCTTCTCGAGAAAGCGACCGTCTTCGGTGTCGTAGAGCGCCTCGCTGTGAAACTCGATGCCGCACTGCACCAGGCGTGCCTCGACCTTCGCGATCTCGGGCGGAAAGTCCTTGGACACGGTGATGCGCTTGCCGGTACGCAGGTCGAAGGCGAGGGCGACGTGGTCGAAGACCTCGACACCACGATGCCGGCGCATCCGCGAGTCGGCGCGAAAGTGGCTGAGCTTGAGGTCGCGGAAGACGTTGCG
>JANXXS010000012.1 GCA_025350505.1 Burkholderiales bacterium | reverse complement strand
CTGCCAGCGCACGCGGTCGTCCTCGTTGCCCGAGCCCACCGAGGGCACGTCGTTGGTGGCGATGTTGGGCGGCCAGTCGGCGTCGGGGCGCAGGTCGGTGATGTAGTAGTACTGCGCGACGTCGGCAAGCGAGTTGATGCTCCGGGCCCCGTTCAAGGCCGTAGAGACCGAGCAAGGCCATGCGCCGCAGCTCGGGTACGCGGTCGAGTCAGCGGCGGTCCAGGCCGGCGGCTGCGGGTTCGGCGACGGCAAGGGCGGCGGCGCGACGTTGGGGGCGTAGCACACACCATCGAGATCGGTAAGCCCGGTCGTGGTCGACACCGTCGGCAACGAGCCCGACGGCGCGCCGCCGCTGTAGAACGTCGTGTCGACCGTCGTCGTCGTCACGAACTGCACCTTGTTGCCGGTCAGCGGCGCGCAGTCGATCCGCGTGAAGTTGTTGGCGATCGTCGGATCCTCGGCGGTGCACGTGGTCACGAGCGTCGGCCCGGTAACAACCGTCGGGCAGATCGTGGATTGCCATCCATTGGCGGCAGTCGCCGGCACCGGCGTGCAGGTCGCCGTCGGAGTCGGGCCACTCGTCGCGGTGTTGCAAGTGGTGGTGGTGTAGCCGTTGCCCGCGGTCGGTCCCTGCGGCACGCAGGCTTGGGTTCCGGTCGGGCCGGTGGTGAGCACGGGACAGGTCGTCGTCACCCAACCGTTGCCCGCATTGGCTGCAACGGGCGTGCAGGAACCGACGGCCTGGTTGAGGTTGTTGTTCGTCGAGCAGGTCGTCGTGACCCAGTTGTTGGCCACAGTACCAACTGAAGCCGAGCAGGTTTGAACAGGGACGTTGGTCGTAGTCACCGGCGCGCAATTGATCGTCGTCCAGTTGTTGCCGGCACTCGCCACTTGGTTGGCGCAGGTCTGCGCCGGAACGTTCAGCGAGTTGGCATTGCTGCAGGTCGTCGACTTCCAGTTGTTGAGGGCGGTCGGCGGATCGACCACGCATGACTGAACCGGCACATTGGACGAGTTGTTCGGGGTGCACGTCGTCGCCGTCCAGCTGTTGCCCAGGGTAGCCGGAGACGGTGTGCAGGTCTGCACGTAGTTCGTCGGGCCGCCGACGATCGAGGGAGGCGGGCAGGTGAAACTGGTGTAGGCGTTGCCCGGTCCGGCCGGGGCCGCGGCGCAGGCGGCAACCGGCACGTTGGTGGTGACGATGGGCGCCGGGCACGTGGTCGTGGTCCAGCTATTGGCCGCACTGGCGACGGCAGCCGTACACGTGACGACCGGAACGTTCGACGTCACGACAGGCGCGGGACAGGTCGTGTCTGTCCACTGGTTGCCCGCGCTCGCCGGAATGACGACGCAATTCGCCACCGGCACGTTCGGGAAGTTGTTCGGCTTGCAGGTCGTCGTCACCCAGCTGTTGCCAGCGATGGCGGCCGAGCTCGTGCAGGTTTGAACGCCGACCGGTCCGGTCGTGACGGGCGCGGGACAGGTCACGCTGGTCCAGCTGTTTCCGACCAGTGCCGCGGAGGCCGTGCAGGTCTGCACCGGTATGTTGGTGGTGACGACCGGCGCCGGGCAGGTCGTCGTCGTCCAGCTATTGCCTGCGGTCGCAACCGAAGCCGCGCAAGTCAGTACGGGGACGTTGTTGTTGACGATCGGGCCCGGGCAGGTGATGGTGAGCCAGTTGTTGCCGGCATTGCCCGTTTGCGGCACGCAGACCTGAACCGGCACCGAGGTGCCGGTGACCACGTTGCAGACCGTCGTCTGCCAACCGTTGCCCAGGGTCGGGCCAGAGGGCACGCAGACGCCGGACGGAATGGTGGTGAAGTGCGGCGTGCAGATCGTCGTCAGATAGCCGTTGCCGGCATTGCCCGTGACCGGATTGCAGGTCTGGACCGGATGCGACGCGCTCACGATCGTCGGCGCCGGACAGGTTGTCGTCGTCCAGCTGTTGCCTGCGGCCGCGGCCGAGGCGACGCAAGATCCGACCGCGACGTTCGGGAAGTTGTTCGGTGTGCAGGTCGTCGATGTCCAGGCGTTGCCGCCATTCGCACCGGATGCAACGCAAGCCGACGCGCCGGCGGGCCCGGTCGTGATCGGCGCGGGACAGGTCGTGGCCGTCCAGCTATTGCCCGCGTTGGCCCCGGTGACGGCGCAGGCAGCGACCGGCGTATTGCTGACCACCAGCGCCGGGCAGGTCGTTGAGGTGAAGCTGTTGCCCGCGTTCGCAGCAGACGCCGTGCAAAGAGCCGGATTGATGACGGTTGGTCCGGTCGTGATCGGTGCCGGACATGTCGTCAACGTCCAGGCATTGACAGCGCTCGCGGCCGAAGCGGTGCAAGTCACGACGGGGATGTTCGTCGAGTTGTTCGGCGTGCAAGCCGTCGCGGTCCAGGCGTTCCCCGCGGTCGCCCCGGCGACGACGCAGTTCTGCACGCCGACCGGTCCAGTCACGACCGGCGCGGGACAGGTGGTGGTGGTCCAGTTGTTGCCGGCATTGGGGCCCGATGCGGCGCAGCTCAGCACCGGCACGTTGGTCGTCGTGGCACTGCCGCAGGTCGTAGCTGTCCAGCTGTTGCCGGCCGCGGCGGCCACAGCAAGACAGCTCGACACGCCGGTCGGTCCGGTCGTCGCCGGCGCCGGGCAGGTCGTCGCCGTCCAGCTGTTGCCCGCATTGGCCGCCGAGGCAGTACAGGTCTGCACGCCGACATTGGTGGTGTTATTGGTCGAGCAGCTCGTCGACGTCCAGTTGTTGCCAGCCGTCGCCGCCGAGACCGAACAGGTCTGCGTGGGCACGTTGGTGGTCACCACCGGCGAGCAGGTGATGGTCGTCCAGATGTTGCCCAAGGACGGGCCCGCGGCGGTGCAGACGGCGATCGGCACGTTCGTCGTTGTGCTCGGCGTACAGGTCGTGGACGTCCAGTTGTTGCCCGCACTCGCTGCCGTGTTGACGCAACTGGCAGGGTCGACCACGGTCGGGCCGGTCGTGGGATAGGTGCAGGTGACGTCGGTCCAGCTGTTGCCCACTGCGGCCGCCTGCGGTGTGCAAGAACTCGTGGCCGTCGGGCCGGTCGTGTTGGCGAAGCAGGTGGTGGCGGTGTAGGAGTTCCCCGCCGTGGCCGGCGCGGGGTTGCAGGCGTTGACCGGGACGGAACTCGTGGTCACCGTGTTGCATGTCGTCGCCGTGTAGGCGTTGCTGGGCGTCGCCGCCGCGGGCGTACACGAAAGCACCGGCGTCGGCCCGGTGCTGGTGACGTCGCACGTCGTCACGACGTAGTTGTTGAGCGCGCTGGCGGAAGCCGGCGTGCAGCTCGAGACCAGCGACGGACCGGTCGTGAGCGTCTCGCAGTGAAAACCACCGCCGGGCGTGCAGGTGCCGGTCGCCACCGGATTGCATGTCTCGCCGGAGTCGGCACAGAAGCTGGTCTGCGAGGTGCTCTTGCGTACCTGGGAGGTAGACAGGTTGACCTGCGACGTGCTCTGCAGGACCTGGTAGGTGCTGATCAGGGTCTGCTGCGTCGCGCGCAGAGTTTGCGACGTGCTCTGTCGGTTCTGGTTCGTGCTCGTCAGGTTCTGGACGGTGTTTTGCAGATTCTGCGACGTGCTCTGCGTTGTCTGGCTCGTGCTTTGCCGGTTCTGGGTTGTGGTCTGGCGCGTCTGCGACGTGTTCTGCAGGTTCTGTTTGGTCGCCTTGCGCGATTGCGTAGTGGTCTGCACCGATTGCGAGGTGCTCTTCAACGTCTGCGTCGTGCTCTGCCGAATGATCTCGTCGGTTTGCTCGACCCAGGTCCGCATGTCCGTCGTCTGCGACGTGTTCTCCACCATCTGCGAGGTACTGCGCAGGTTCTGGTTGGTGCTCTGCAGGTTCTGGCTGGTGCGCTGCAGGGTCTGCGTCGTGCTTTGCAGGTTCTGGTTGGTGCTCTGCAAGTTCTGGTTGGTGCTCTGCACGTTCTGCGTCGTCGTCAGGGCCGTCTGGGCCGTGCTCTGCAGGTCCTGGAGGGTTGTCTTGAGAACCTGCGACGTGCTCTGCAGGTTCTGCGTCGTGCTCATCGTCGTCTGCGACGTCGCGAGCGTCGTCTGCGTCGTCGAGATACTGATCTGCGTGTCGGTCTCGTTGAAGTACGTGCCGCACGGCGAGTAGCGGTATGAATTCGATTTGTTGGTCGTGACTTTCTGGCCGTCGGGCACGCCGTCCCAGATCGGACGCGGGGTGCCGTTGACGTTGACGATGCCGGGATCGGTGTTGGTCGTCAT
>JANXXS010000251.1 GCA_025350505.1 Burkholderiales bacterium | reverse complement strand
GCTCTCACAAAAGCACATCGACAAGCTCGAGATCGGCGACAGCGTGCTGTCGTGCAGCGACGGCCTGTGGCACTACTTCACGCCGCGCGAGCTGGGCGCCATCGTCCACGCGCTGCCGCCGCGCGAAGCGACCGAGATGCTCGTCGGCAAGGCGCGACAGCGCGCCCGCGGATCAGGCGACAACCTGTCGCTCGCCCTGGTGCGCGTCGAGCCGCTGGGCTGAGTCTCACGGCCTCCCCCGGGCCCGTCGTCGCGGCGATCCCGCCCGGGGCGAATCGCTTCCTTCCCTAACGCGCCTTCGTCGCCGACGCGGCACTCGGCGCCGGCAGTGCCGCAGCCGGCGACCTCGACGCCAGGCGGCGCAGCGCCGCGGCGGCGGATTCCTCGCGATGCTCGGCGGCCTGACGCCGGCGTTTCTCGAATGCATCGCGGCGGCGAGCCTCACGCTCCTGCCGCACCGCCGCCGGCTCGCTGGCCCGCCGGCCGAGGCTGAAGGTCTTGTCGGGCCCGTTGCCGCTCGGCGCGGGCGCGCTGGCGCCGCTGGCAGCGCGCTCCGGCGCGATGCCACGACGCGGCGACGAAACTCGGATGCGCGCCGGCTGCGACGCCGCGCCCGACGCACTCGCAGCGGCGCGCGCGGCCCGTTCCTTGTCGAGCCGAGCGTCCTCGGCGGCCTTCTCGGCCAGCTCCGACTGGCGCTCGGCGGCGCGCTCGCGGCGCCGCACTTCGTCGGCGCCGAGCTGACGCGCGCGCAGCTTGTCGAGCGCATCGCGCCGCTCGCTTTTCGCCTCGTCGATGCAGGCCGTGACGACGAAGCGGGTCCGGCACTCGCGCTCGCGTGCGGCGAAGCGCGCCTCGACGGCGGCACGCTCGATGGCGAGGCGCTGCCGCTCGTTGGCGGATGCCGCGCTCGAAGCGCCGACCTCCGCGGCGGGTGCAGCCGCACGGGCCGCGTCGCCCGCTGCGGGCGCGCCCGCAGCGGCCATCAGCGTGAAGAGCGCAAGGGCGTGTTGCACAAGGCACGTCGTGAACATCGTCGTCGCCTCAGGTGAGCGTGGTGTCGACCGTACGCTTCGCCTCGGCCAGAAACTCGGCCGAGCGCATCTCGCGCAGTCGCGAGACCGTACGCGGAAATTCGTGGACCAGCGGTCCCTCCGTGTACAAGGCCTCGGGCTCGACGGCCGCCGACATGATGAGCTTGACACGCCGGTCGTAGAGCACGTCGATCAGCCAGGTGAAGCGGCGCGCCTCGGAAGCCAGGCGCGGCGACATCTGCGGCACGCCCGAGAGCAGCAGCGTGTGGAACTGCGTAGCCAGCTCGAGGTAGTCGTTCTGCGAGCGCGGTCCGCCGCACAGCTCGCGAAAGTCGAACCAGACGACGCCGCCGGCGCGACGCCGCGCCCGGATCTCGCGATGCTCGATCTTCAGCAGCGGGCTTTCGTCCTTGGCCTCTGCAAGCCGCTCGAAGGCCTCGTTCATGGCGGCGTCGGCCTCGGGTCCGAGCGGCGTGTGATAGAGCTCGACGTCCATCAGGGTCGATTGCCGGTAGTCGACCCCATTGTCGACGCCGACGACCTCGAGCCTGTCCTCGAGCAGCTCGATCGCCGGCAGGATCCTGTCCCGATGCAGACCATTCGGATAGAGCCCGTCGGGCGGAAAGTTGGACGTCGTGACGATGCTGGCGCGATGCTCGAACAGCGATTCGAGCAGGCGATGCAGGATCATCGCGTCGGTGATGTCGGCGACGTGGAATTCGTCGAGGCAGATCAGGCGAAAGCGCCGTGCGATCGACTCGCCGAGATGCTGCAATGGGTCGCTGGTGCCGTGCAGTTCGGCCAGCTCGCGGTGCACTTCGCGCATGAACTCGTGGAAGTGCAGACGCGTTTTGCGCTGCAGCGGCACCGAATTGAAGAAGCAGTCCATAAGGAAGCTCTTGCCGCGGCCGACGCCGCCCCAGAGGTAGACGCCGCGCGGGATCGGCGGGCGCGCGATCAGCTTGGTGATCGCATTGCTGCGCCGCGCCTTGTAGTCGGCCCACTCGTTCTCGCAGCGTTCCAGTGCATCGATGCCGCGCAACTGCGCCGGATCGGATCGGTAGCCGCGTTCGGCGAGCGTGCGCTCGTAAAGCTCGCGGACGCCCACGGGCGGGTTCAAAAATTCAGTGCGCGCTTGTCGACCGCGAGCGCCGCTTCCTTGGTCGCTTCGCTGAGGCTCGGATGGGCGTGGCAGATGCGGCCGATGTCCTCGGCCGAGGCCTTGAACTCCATCGCCACCACCGCCTCCGAAATCAGCTCGGACGCCATCGGCCCGATGATGTGCACGCCGAGAATCTCGTCGCTCTTCGCGTCGGCCAGCACCTTGACGAGCCCGGTCGTGTCGCCGAGGGCGCGGGCCCGGCCATTGGCCATGAACGGGAAGGTGCCGGCGCGGTAGGCGCGGCCCGCCGCCTCGAGCTGCTGCTCGGTCTGTCCCACCCAGGCGATCTCGGGGCTGGTGTAGATGACCCAGGGCACGGTGTTGAAGTCGACATGGGGCTTCTGGCCGGCGATGCGCTCGGCAACCGCGACGCCTTCCTCTTCGGCCTTGTGCGCGAGCATGGGGCCGCGCACGACGTCGCCGATCGCCCAGACGTTTTCGAGATTCGTTTTGCAGTCGCCGTCGACCGTGACGAAGCCGCGCTCGTCGAGGACGAGGCCGACCGCTTCGGCGTTCAGGCCGATCGTGTTCGGCACCCGGCCGATCGAGACGATGAGCTTCTCGCAGGCCAGCGTCTGCGCCGTTCCTGCGGCGTCGGTGTAGCTCACCGCGACGCCCTCTCCTGCCGCGGCGACGCCGCTGATCTTGACGCCGAGGACGATCTTCAAACCCTGCCGCGTGAACGCCTTGTGCGCCTCGGTGGCGATCTGCGTATCGACGGCGCCGAGGAAGGTGGGCAGCGCCTCGAGGATCGTCACCTCGGCGCCGAGGCGGCGCCAGACCGAGCCCATCTCGAGGCCGATGACGCCCGAGCCGACGATGCCCAGCGTCTTCGGCACGTGATCGATGGCGAGCGCCCCGTCGTTGGACAGGATCGCCTTCTCGTCGAAGGCCGCGCCGGGCAAGGCGCGCGGATTCGAGCCTGTGGCGACGATCACGTGCCTGGCCACGAGCGTGTCGGGCTTGGCGCCGGCCACCGCGATCTCCCAGCCGCTTTCTCCCTTCTTCGCGAACGAGCCGCGGCCGTGGAAGAACTGGATCTTGTTCTTCTTGAACAGGTAGTTGATGCCGTCGTTGTTCTGCTTCACGACGGTCTTCTTGCGCGCCATCATCTTCGGCACGTCGATCGTCAGGTTGGTGAGGCCGATT
>JANXXS010000001.1 GCA_025350505.1 Burkholderiales bacterium | reverse complement strand
CGAAGCTCACCGGTTTTAAGCGGCGAGAGCGTACGTTTGATCGTTCGCAGTTACTTTGTTTCCAGTGGATTTACGAGCGAACTGGTGCTCGGCGTGCACTGTTCCGACTCCGAACCCTCGTCGAAGCCAGGTCAGCCCCAGAACTGGTAGTTTAGGGCAGCGCACGAAACGGCAAGCCCGCGCCCGAGAAGAGTGCGTGGAGTTCTTCCGGACGGGCGACGATCGCGTCGGCGCCCCAGGCTGTGGGCGGGTCGCCCGCGCCGAGATAACCCCAGCCTGCAACGATCGTCGCCATGCCCGCGGCCCGGCCCGCGTCGACGTCGCGCCTATCGTCGCCGACGTAGACGCAGCGCTCCGCCGCGACGCCGATCCGGCGCGCCGCCTCGAGCAGCGGCGCCGGGTGCGGCTTGGAGTGCGGCGTCGTGTCGCCGCAGACGATCGCGGCGGCGGCCAGGCCCAGCCAGGCGATCAGCGGCTCGGCGAAACGCGCCGCCTTGTTGGTGACGATGCCCCACGGGACGCCTTCGCCGTCGAGGTACGCCAGCAGTGGCACGACGGCGGCAAAGACACGCGTCTCGCTCGTCATGCGCAACTCGTAGCGACGCAGGAATTCGTCGCGCAGGTCGGTGTAGCCATCGTCGCCGGGTGCCACGGCAAAGCCCGTGCCGACCATGCCGCGCGCGCCGGATCCGACCATCGCCCGCAAGCGCTCGAAGGGCAGCGGCGCCAGGCCGCGGGCCGCGCGCATGTCGTTGCAGGCGCCGACCAGGTCGGGCGCGCTGTCGATCAGCGTGCCGTCGAGGTCGAACAGGACGGCTTCCGGCCGCCGGCCCCGCATGGCTTCCCTCATGCCGGCTTGCGGCAGGCGACCAGGTAGTTGACGCTGGTGTCCGACGAGAGCCGGTAGCGGCGCGTCAGCGGGTTGTATTCCATGCCGCGCGTCGCCACGGCGTCTAGGCCGGCGCCGCGGCACCAGCCGGCGAGCTCGCTGGGCCGGATGAAGCGGCCGTATTCGTGCGTGCCCTTGGGCAGGAGCTCGAGCACATGCTCGGCACCGACGATGGCGAAGAGAAACGCCTTGGCATTGCGATTGATGGTCGAAAAGAACGCCCAGCCGCCGGGCTCGAGCAACTGGCCGCAGGCGGCGACGATGGCGCCAGGATCGGGCACGTGCTCCAGCATCTCCATGCAGGTGACGACGCCGAACGCTTCGGGCGATTCGGCGGCGAGCGACTCGACCGCGACCTCGCGGTATTCGACGCGCGGCGTCGCCGCCTCGATCGCGTGCAGTTGCGCCACCTTGAGCGCCTTGGCGGCCAGGTCGATGCCGAGCACGTCGGCGCCGCGCCGCGCCATCGAGTCGGCGAGGATGCCGCCGCCGCAACCGACGTCGAGGATGCGCTTGCCGTCGATCGCCGCCAGCGAGTCGATCCAGTCGAGGCGCAGCGGATTGATTTCGTGCAGCGGCCTGAAGTCGCTTTCGGTGTCCCACCAGCGATGCGCAAGCTCGCTGAACTTGGCCAGCTCGGCCGGATCGGCGTTGATCATGGAGGCGGATGTTAGAACGAGGCGAAGCCCAAAAGAAAAAGCCCCGCAAAGCGGGGCTTTTCAGAGCAGCGAAGCGCTTCATTCACGAAGCGCCCGGTTTTCGAAGCGCCTTATTTCGCGCGCGTACCGACCACTTCGATTTCCACGCGACGGTTCTTCGCGCGGCCTTCGGCGGTCTTGTTGTCGGCGACCGGCTGCTTCTCGCCCTTGCCTTCGGTGTAGACGCGGTTCTTCTCGACGCCCTTGCTCACCAGATAGCCCTTGACGGCTTCCGAGCGACGGACCGACAGCGACTGGTTGTAGGTGTCGGAGCCGACCGAGTCGGTGTGGCCGACGGCGATGATGACTTCGAGGTTCAGCCCGCCCATCTTGCTGACGAGGTCGTCGAGCTTGGCCTTGCCTTCGGGCTTGAGCACGGCCTTGTCGAAGTCGAAGAAGGCGTCAGCGGCGAAGGTGACCTTCTCGCTGGTCGGTGCGGCAACGACGACCGGGGCAGGCGCCGGAGCAGGTGCGGGCGCCCCAGCCGGACGCGGCGCGGGGGCCGGGGCGGGTGCTGGTGCCGGTGCCGGAGCCATCGGGGCTGGTGCGCCGTCGCAGCCGGGCAAGGCGGTCGCCGGCGTCCAGACGCCATCGCGCCAGCACAGCTCGTTGGTGCCGTTCTTCCAGGGAAGGCCGGTGCCGCTCACCCAGTTGTCGACGGTCTGGGCAGATACGCCAGCGGCCGAAAACGCCAGAGCAGCGGTTGCAAAGAGCGACGCCACCTTGTTCAGTTTCTTCATGGATTCTCCTCTCGAGGGAAGCAAATAGTGTTTTGCGTAAACGTCCGATCCGGAATCGGAAACCACTGGCCCACCCCCGAGCGAACGGGTGCCGACCACCGACCGAGCCATTGTGCCATAGGGCTTTCGTCCGGCCTGATTTTGCCCCGGTAGCGCGCCCGTGGCCGGGCCGATGTTGCGTCGCAACTACAGCGCCCCGCAACTTAGAATTGACGCTCGCGCTCGGCTTTGCAGCGGGCGACGCCTGCCAGCCTGCAAAGCGACCCCAATGACCCAATTCGCCAAAGAAATGGTGCCCATCGGCCTCGAGGAGGAGATGCGCCGTTCCTACCTCGACTACGCGATGAGCGTGATCGTCGGCCGCGCCCTGCCCGACGCCCGCGATGGCTTGAAACCCGTGCATCGCCGCGTTCTTTACGCGATGCACGAGCTGAGCAACGACTGGAACCGGCCTTACAAGAAGTCGGCGCGCATCGTCGGCGACGTCATCGGCAAGTACCACCCGCACGGCGACCAGTCGGTCTACGACACGCTGGTG
>JANXXS010000375.1 GCA_025350505.1 Burkholderiales bacterium | reverse complement strand
GCCGGCTTCGAGTGCGGCATCAAGCTGAAGAACTACAACGACATCAAGGAAGGCGACCAGCTCGAGTTCTTCGAGGTGAAGGAAGTGGCTCGAACCTTGTAGAGCGGACTGGCCTCATCCCCAAACCCCGCCCTCCAAAAGTCGGCGGGGTTTGTTCTTTGAGGGCCGTCACAGGACACACACGATGCGACACAAACGATCGATCCCCAACCGCGGCTTCCGCGTCGCCGACCAGATCCAGCGCGACGTCGCCGAGCTGATCCGCGACCTGAAGGATCCGCGCATCGGCATGGTGACGATCCACGCCGTCGAGGTCACGCCCGACTATGCCCACGCCACGATCTTCTTCTCGGTGCTGGTCGGCGATTCGGCCGATTGCGAGCTGGCCCTCAACGAGGCCGCCGGCTACATCCGCAACGGCCTGTTCAAGCGCCTGCAGATCCACACCGTACCGACCCTGCACTTCAAGTTCGACCGCACCACCGAGCGCGCCGCCGAGCTCACCGCCCTGATCGCGCAAGCCAACGCGACGCGGGCCAAGGAAGACTGAGGCCGTGAACGCGCCGCGCCCGCGCTACGCGGCAAAGCCGCCCACGCGCCCACTGCGACGTGCCGTGCACGGCGTGCTGCTGCTCGACAAACGCCTCGGCGTGTCGAGCAACGCGGCGTTGCAACAGGCCAAGCGGCTCTATCGCGCCGAAAAGGCCGGCCACACCGGCACGCTCGACCCGCTGGCGACCGGCCTCATGCCGCTCTGCTTCGGCGCCGCCACCAAGTTTGCGCAAGTCAGCCTCGACGCCGACAAGCGCTACCTGGCCACGTTGCAGCTCGGCGTGACCATGACGACCGGAGATGGCGAAGGCGAGGTTGTGCAGACACGCGACGTGAACGCGTCGCGGGCCGACGTCGAGGCCGCATGCGCGGGCTTCGTCGGCGCGATCCACCAGCTGCCGCCGATG
Organism: Burkholderiales bacterium; assembly: GCA_025350505.1. GTDB lineage: Bacteria > Pseudomonadota > Gammaproteobacteria > Burkholderiales > Burkholderiaceae_C > Schlegelella_A. The sequence goes on along the minus strand of JANXXS010000375.1, from coordinate 2,331 downwards.
CACTCGGCGCTCAAGCACGAGGGCAAGCCGCTCTACGACTACGCCCGTGCTGGCATCGAGATCGAGCGCGAGCCGCGCGCCATCACGATTCATGCGATCGGCATCGTCGAAGGCGAGGGCGATCGATGGGTGCTCGACGTCTCGTGCAGCAAGGGTACTTACGTGCGCACGCTGGCCGAGGACATCGGCGAAGCGCTCGGCTGCGGCGCGCACCTGGCTGGCCTGCGTCGCACCGGCAGCGGCCGGCTGCATGTCGGCGCGGCACTGCCGATCGAACGCCTCGAAGCGCTCTCGGCCGCCGAGCTCGACGCCGTGCTGCTGCCCGTCGATACGCTGGTCGCCGACTGGCCGAAGGTCATGCTCACGAGCGAAGACGCCGGCCGTTTTCTCGCCGGCGTACGGCGCCGCCTTGCCCTCGCCGATGCGCCACGCGTTCGCGTCTACGGTCCCGGCGGCGCCTTCCTCGGCACCGGCCACGTGGCCGCCGGCGAACTGATCGCGACCCGCCTTCTCAGCCCCGCAGAAGTGGCCGCCGCATCGGCACTGCCCTTGGCGCCGGCTCCCCGAATCGAAGAATCCGAAAGCCTGCTGTCATGACCCGCCAGATCAGAAACATCGCCATCATCGCCCACGTCGACCATGGCAAGACGACGCTGGTGGACCAGCTTCTGCGCCAGAGCGGCACCTTCCGCGCCCACGAGAAAGTCACCGAACGGGTGATGGACTCGAACGACCTCGAGAAGGAGCGCGGCATCACGATCCTGGCCAAGAACTGCGCCGTCGAGTGGAAGGGCACCCACATCAACATCGTCGACACGCCCGGCCATGCCGACTTCGGTGGCGAGGTCGAGCGGGTGCTGTCGATGGTCGACAGCGTGCTGCTGCTCATCGATGCCGTCGAAGGGCCGATGCCGCAGACCCGCTTCGTCACGCGCAAGGCGCTGGCGCTCGGGCTCAAGCCCATCGTCGTCGTCAACAAGGTTGACCGTCCCGGGGCGCGCGAGGACTACGCCGTCAACGCGACTTTCGATCTGTTCGACAAGCTCGGCGCCAGCGAAGCGCAACTCGACTTCCCGGTCATCTACGCGTCGGGCCTGAACGGCTGGGCGACCCTGACCAAGGGCGCCATCGGAACCGATCTCGCGCCGCTGTTCGATGCCATCCTCGAGCACGTGCCAGCGCACGCGGGATCGCCCGACGATCCTTTGCAGCTGCAGATCTGCTCGCTCGACTACTCGACCTACGTCGGCCGGATCGGCATCGGCCGGGTCAACCAGGGCACCTTGAAGCCGATGCAGGATGTGGCGATGTATTCGGGGCCGGACTCGCTGCCGATCAAGGCGCGCGTCAACCAGGTGCTCAAGTTCGAAGGCCTCGAGCGCCAGCAGGCCACCGAGGCCGGGCCGGGCGACATCGTCCTCATCAACGGCATCGAAGGCATCGGCATCGGCGTGACGCTGACCGACCTCGAGAACCCGCTGCCGCTGCCGATGCTGAAGGTCGACGAGCCGACGCTGACCATGAACTTCTGCGTCAACAACTCGCCGCTCGCCGGCCGCGAAGGCAAGTTCGTGACCAGCCGGCAGATCAGGGACCGCCTCGACCGCGAGCTGCAGTCGAACGTCGCGCTCAAGGTGCGCGACACCGAGGAGGACGGTATCTTCGAAGTCTCGGGCCGCGGCGAATTGCACCTGACGATCCTGCTCGAGAACATGCGCCGCGAAGGCTACGAGCTCGCCGTCTCGAAGCCGCGCGTCGTCTTTCACGAGGAGGGCGGCGAGCGGCTCGAGCCGATCGAGTTCGTCACCGCCGACGTCGAGGACCAGCACCAGGGCGCGGTCATGCAGGCGCTCGGCGAGCGGCGCGCCGACCTGGTCAACATGGAGTCGGATGGAAGAGGGCGGGTTCGCCTCGACTACAAGATTCCGGCGCGCGGCCTGATCGGCTTTCAGAACGAGTTCTTGAACCTGACCCGTGGCACCGGCCTCATCAGCAACATCTTCGACAGCTACGAACCCTACAAGGGCGAGATCGAAGGGCGCAAGAACGGCGTGCTGATCAGCCAGGATGACGGCGAGGCGGTGACCTATTCGCTCGGCAAGCTCGACGACCGCGGCCGCATGTTCGTGAAGGCGGGCGACCCGCTCTACGAAGGAATGGTGATCGGCATCCACTCGCGCGACAACGACCTCGTCGTCAACGCGGTGCGCGGCAAGCAGCTCACCAACTTTCGCGTCTCCGGCAAGGAAGACGCGATCAAGATCACGCCGCCGATCCAGCTCACGCTCGAATACGCGGTCGAGTTCATCGCCGACGACGAGCTGGTCGAGA
>JANXXS010000371.1 GCA_025350505.1 Burkholderiales bacterium | reverse complement strand
GATCGATCCCGACGGTAACAATAGCCATGACTTCCCCTTCCGAGTGAGTTGATGAAAGTTCGCACTTCCCATCGTGGCACTCGTTGCCGGTCTCCGCACATGCGGATAGCTCGGGACGGGGAAGTCCCTTCCATTCGTTAGACGGCATGAGACATCTGCCAGGAGATCGGAGCGTCGAATGAATATATTTATCGCTGGTGGGACAGGTGCGATCGGACGCTACCTCGTGCCGTTGCTCGTCGCCGCAGGGCACAAGGTTGTCGCGCTCAGCCGGTCGGTGGATAGCGGTTCGCCCCTCGCGAGTATGGGTGCTTTGCCCGTGTTTGGCGACGTGTATGACCAAGCGCAGCTCGCTCGATTGGTGGCCGAATCCGAAGCGGAACTCGTCATCCAACAACTCACGGCGTTCGGGACCAAGACAGGAAATCCATACGCGGAAACGATGCGCGTGCGCATCGAAGGGACGCGCAGCCTCATCGCCGCGGCACGCGCCGCGGGGGTGCGTCGCTTCATCGCGCAGAGCATCTCTTTCGTGTGCTCGCCGTTGGGTACGGGGCTGACCGACGAAGAAACTCCGCTCTATCTGGATGCCCCTTCGCCGATTCGTGCCTTCGTGGAGTCCGTCGCCTCGCTCGAGCAGCAAACGATAGATGCAAAGGGCATGTCCGGCACTGTCCTCCGGTATGGGTGGCTCTACGGTCCCGGCACGAGCTGGGATCCGAGCGGCTTCATTCCACGCGCCATTCGCGAGGGTACCTATCCGATAGTCGGCTCCGGCGCCGGCACGTATTCGTTCATCAGTCTGCGCGACGCCGCTGCCGCAACCGTTAGCGTTCTGGCTCACGACGCAGCCGGCATCTACAACATCGTCGATGACTCTCCAGTGCGGTTGAGCGGCTGGCTGCCGTTCGCGGCAAGGCTTCTCGGTGCCCCGCCACCGGAGTACGAAGACGTCGCTTCCGCTCGCGAGAGGATCGGCGACATACGGGTCTACTACATGAATGAGCAGCGCGGTGCGTCTAACGCAAAGGCAAAGCGCGAGTTCAACTGGCGGCCAGCACTCGCTTCTTGGCAAGCCGGCTTCGAGGCGCTCTATTTGAACCGCACCCCGCAATCACGCGATGCCGTCTAACCCTTTACAGGGACTTCCGAAGTAGTCAACACATATCGTCTTTCTGGTTGCATCCTTGTGCTGCGACGTGATCTCGAAGCTGGACTGGACAGAGAACAGACTGCCACTCTACAGACGGCCTTGTTGCACGCGAAGCGCATGAGCGCTGCCGGTGCGGACCCAGATGCGAACCGCTCAGCGGGGCTCCATTCCTATCGCGTGGCCGCTGCCGAGTGAGCGCCACGAGGGGTTAGTCGAGCTTGCCCGCTGCCGGTCTGACCTGTTCAGTGCATCTTCTTTTTCACGTCGTGCAAGGGAGATCGTTGCGAGCTCAGGCGCTTGTTGGCTTGAGGCTCAGATGGTTGGGATCGAAGATGTCGCCTCGGGTCATGACCGCCCACAGGATCCGGGCGTTCTTGTTGGCCAATGCCACGACCGCCTTCTGCCAGCCGGAGCGCTCGCGTAGGGCGATGACCCACGAAGAGATCTTGTCCTGGCGCTTGTGCGCGGTCATGAGCGCTGACTTGGCGCCCTGGACCAGCAACGTGCGCAGGTAGGTGTCGCCGCGCTTGGTGATGCCGCCCAGGTTGTTCTTGCCGCCGCTCGAGCGCTGCCTCGGCGTCAGGCCGATCCACGCGCCGAACTGCGCGCCGTTCTTGAACTGCTTGAAGTCGCCGACAGTAGCAATCGCAGCCGACGCCGTCACCGGGCCGATGCCGAGCAACGTCGCGGCTTGCCGGACCTCGGGGTTGTTGCGCCCATGGGCATCAATGCGTTCGTCGCACCAGGCGAGGTGCTCGTCGAGCTCGTGCCACTGCGCCTGCGCGCGCTGCAGCGTCAGCCTTGCCAGCGCTCCAAGCTCGTTGCTCGCGTCTTCGAGCACGTTGCTCAAGACGGCCTGCAGCTCGCGTGGTCCTTTGGGGAACACCAGACCGAACTCGGCCAGGAGCCCTCGGATGCGGTTGATGCAGGCGGTGCGGTCCTCCTTGAGCCCTTCGCGCAACCGGTGCACGCACAGCATGCTCTGCTGCTCGACCGACTTGACCGGGATATAGCGCATCTTCGGCCTCGAGGCTGCCTCGCAGATCGCCGCCGCGTCGTTGGCGTCGTTCTTGCCGCTCGTGCCTTCCATGCGGTACGGCTCGACTAGCTGCGCCGAGATGATCCGCGCGTCCAGGCCGAGCAACACCAGCTTTCTGGCCCAGTGATGCGCGCTCGAGCTCGCCTCCATGGCGACGATGCAGCCAGCCGGCAGGCGAACGCACCACTCAATGAACTTGTCGCGCGCCAGGGCTCGGTTTGTGAGCACGCGATCTGAGCGGTCCACCGCGTGCACCTGGATCACACGCTTGGCCAGATCCACCCCTACCCGCACCGCTCCTTCTCGGATAACCTTGTCCACGGACTTCTCCCTTCAATAGGCTGCAGATTGATGACTTCAGACACCACCAATCTTGGCGCATCGTCGCCGTTGCCCGAAGGTGGGAAGTCCCTTCGCATTCCCATCGAGCGGACGTCCCAAAGGCCGCTGCGCGCCCTTTGGTCCACCGCTCATGTCGAACGTTAGATCCCTTGTTGCACACGCAAGAATGGAACCCGCGTTCAC
>JANXXS010000361.1 GCA_025350505.1 Burkholderiales bacterium | reverse complement strand
CGCCGGAGCCCGCAATGAGCATCCGCGTCCTTCTCGTCGACGACAACAACCTGTTCCGCAAGGGACTGGCCGCGCTGATCTCGGCGCACCCGGACTTCACCGTGGTGGCCGACGTCGGCACCTGCAAGGAAGCCGTGCAGGCATCGCTGCACATCGACCCGGACGTCGTCGTCACCGACATCGTCCTCGGCGGCGTCAACGGTCTCGAGTGCGTGTCCGAGCTCAAGCGCCGCCAGCCGCGTGTGCGCATCATCGTGCTCACCAGCCTGCGCACCGAAGGACACGTGCGCGCTGCCTTGCGCATCGGTGCCGACGGCTACGTGCTGAAGGACGCGATGATCGAAGAGGTGCACTTGGCGCTGCGCAATGTCGCGATGGGCAAGAAGTATCTGAGCCCCGACGTCTCGGAGCACGTCTTCGACACCTTCCTGCATCCGCATCGCACCGAAGGACCGGTCTCGCGTCTCGACCACCTGACGACACGGGAACGAAGCATCCTGCAGCTGATCGCCGAAGGGCGCACCAATCGCAGCGCCGCCGAGTTCCTCAGCGTCAGCCCGAAGACGGTGGAAAAGCACCGGGCGACGCTCATGCGCAAGCTCGGTCTGCGCAACGCCGCCGAGCTGACGATAGTGGCCATCGAGCTCGGCCTGGTCGAGCGACCGGATTCGCTGGCCCGCCTGAACCAAGACTCGTTCACCCAGGGCAGGCGGCGCAGCGACCAGCCGCGCGCGCCGGCGGCCAGGGACTACGGCAGCTTCGACGTGACGAGCGGCCCGGCGCCGCTCGATTCGGACGTCCTTTCGGCCTACGCCCCAGGCAGCAAAGCGAACGACGGCTGAGGCCGTTCGACGGGCTTGACCGGCAAGCCCGCCCGCCGCGGCCCGTCGGCATCGCGGGCTCCGTGAACGCCGTGGACGCGAACCGTCCGCCGCCGGGCCACCATCGACTGTCGGGCCGCAGCCGGGTTGTCGAGCCAGCGCGCGTGGAGCAGCTCGAGCTGCTCGATCTCGCCGCGCACGCGCGCCGAGAAGCCCTTGCGCGTGCCGCGCCGATCGATCAGCAGGTCGTCGATCAGCACCTCGAACTTGTCCTTGTCGCCCCAGCAATCCGCAAACCGGTTGACGACGTGCGGGTGATGCCGGCACATGTGCTTGGGCAGGAGCGACGAAGGGATCTGCCGCAGCCACAAGTGAGTCTTGCTCAGCAGCACCCGATCCTTGTCGCGCGCGGGCGCGCGCTTCCACCTGGGGACGCGCGGCTCGGCGCCGATCTCGAGATGAAGCGCGAGGAGCAGTGATTTCAGGCGCGAGAGGAAATCGAACATGGGATGTCTTCCTGTTACCGGCGCTGCATGGGCGCAATGGCGACGCAGGAATGAGTGTCCCGGGCCGACCTTTATCGGCCCTTAAGAGCTGCCATTCGAGGCTGCTCCGGGGTGTGCCTTATGGCACGGTCCAACCGCCTTCGGCCACCACGGCGTTGCCGGCGGGCCCGGCAAAACGTACCAGATAGCCGCCCTTGGAAGCGAAGCGCTGTCCGGGAGCGAGGGACAGTCGCGGGTAATACCCGGTGAGGACGCGCCGCTCGATCATGTCTTCGAACTTCTCGAGCAGGTAGTCCCTCACGGCGACGTCTGCGCTGTGGTTCAGCGCCTCGGAAAGCAGGCCGCAGGCAAGGTAGGTGTCGGCCTGGATACGCGGGGCCACGATCGGGATGCGGCGCAGCGCAAACCAACCCATCGCGAAGTCGACGCGTACGCGACGACGCTCCGGCAAGTCCACGGGCAACGCGATCCGCGTCGAGCTGCGCCAGGCCGGCGGCAGCGGCGCACGCTCGAGATCGCCCATCAGTCCCGAAAGGTAGATCACCGTGTCCGGCGGAGGCGGCGACGCGGTGAGCGCGACGATGTCGTCCGACCGCAGCCAGAGCACCACGACCTCGGAAGGTGCGGGCGATTTCTGCGCTCGATCGATAGCGCCGCGTGGCGGAAGGATCTCGGAGACCGTCGTCACGTTCTGGCCGGCGAGAGCCTCCTCGAGCGCGCGCGCTGCCGACTCGCCGACGCCGCCCGCCCGATAGACCTGCCGGATCCTGAGCCCGGGCTTCGTCGCGGCGGACGCCTTGATCGCTTCGGCCATGAGATTGGCCTCGAGCAGCACGCCCTGCGAGAAATAGGTCGTGTAGTACTCGTGCTCGGCGCGGGGCGGCGCCTCGACGTTGGGAAACAGGCAGGGCAACTCGGCCTTTTCGCAGAAGGCCTGCACCGGTGCCCAGTTCGTTCCCGCCAGGCCGGACAGGACGGCGAATACCGGTTCGGCTGCGAGGTGGCGCTCGAGTTGCGCCTGCCATGTATCCGCCGGCCCTTCGAGCTGCCAGACGTGCAGGATCCACTTGCGATGCGCCCGCAGCATCGACTTGCTGTACTGCGTGTGCGCCGACGGCTGCATCGGCTGCGCGGCCGCGAAGTGCACCGCATTCGTATCCGTGACGAACTGCCTGAGCACGTCGAGCATGCCCTTGCTCGCCACCGGGTCGGCATCGGGCGTCAGCACCGTCGCCAGTTGCAACTCGGAATCGGAGATGCCGGGCGCGCGACGCCGGTCGAGGCCCTTCAGGTAGTCGACCAGCG
>JANXXS010000358.1 GCA_025350505.1 Burkholderiales bacterium | reverse complement strand
GGCGCTCGGCGCGACGCCGGCCGCGCTGCTCGCCGGCGGCTCGCTCGACAAGGACTTCGACCTCGCCAACCTGCCCGCGAAAGACGGCCTCGAGTGGGCCGAGGCGAAGCCGAAGGCGAAGGACGGCGCGTTCCAGTCGGTCCGCGTCGGCTTCAAGGGCAAGGACCTGGCGGCGCTCGAGATCGTCGACAGCTTCGGCCAGCAGTCGCTGCTGCGCTTCGACGCGTTCGCGGCGAACACGCCGCTGCCGGCCGAGGCGTTCCGGTTCACGCCGCCGGCGGGCGCGGATGTGATCGAGCAGTAGGCGCCGGCGCTAGCCCGCACGCGTCGCGATCAAGACGGCATTCGTGCCGCCGAAGGCAAACGAGTTGGACATCACTGCGCGCAGGCCGGTGCTCTCTCTCGCTGCTCGTGTCACCAGGTCGATCGCAAACCCAGGGTCCGGATCCCCGGTGTTCGCGGTCGGCGGCAAGCGGCCCACCTGCAAGGCGCGCAAAGCGGCCAGCAGCTCGACTGCGCCACCGGCTCCGAGCAGATGACCGTGGATCGCCTTGGTCGAGCTGACCGGCACGCCTCCGGCACCGAACACGCGTGCGATCGATTCGGCCTCGGCCGCGTCGCCGGCGGTCGTCGCCGTGCCGTGCGCGTTGACGTAGCCGATGTCGTCCGGCGCGATCCCGGCGTCCACGAGCGCCGCGTTCATCGCGCGCGCTTGGCCCGAGGCGTCGGGGTTCGTGATGTGCACGCCATCGCAATTGGTCGCGTAGCCCGCGAGCATCGCTTCTGGACGCACGCCACGCGCTTCCGCGTGCTCGGTCGATTCGAGGACGAACGCCGCCGCCGCCTCGCCGAGCGCGAAGCCGACGCGATCGGCGGCAAACGGCCGACAGACCGCCGCGACGCGCGCCGCATCGGTCGCCGCCAGCGTCGCGCCGATCGGCGCGAGCACGCGCATCGCCTGCCAGCTCGCGAGCACACCCGGCGTCAGCATCGCTTCGCTGCCACCAGCGATGGCGACGTCGATCCAGCCGGCGCGGATCGCCCGCATCGCCTCGCCGATCGCCACCGCCGACGAGGCGCAGGCGCAGGCATAGGCGAGCGCGGCGCCGCGCGCGCCGAAGAGCAGGGCGATCTCGGCCACCGGCGCGTTCGGCATCGTCGTCACGACGCTGGTCGGCCGCATGCGACGACGGTCGGCGTAGACGGTGCGGCAGGTCGCCTCGAAGGTGGCGGCGCCGGCCATGCCGCTTCCCCAGAAGATGCCGAGCCGCTCGACGTCGTAGCGGCCGGGCTCGAGACCTGCTGCCTTCGCCGCGTCGCGCGCCGCGGCCAGCGCCATCGCCGTCGCGCGGTCGAGCGGCACGCGCGACGGCGCGACCTGCGAGGCGGCGTCGAAGTCGGCCGACGCCACCGGCACCGGGGGCAGCTCGATGCCGGGCAGGTCGAGCGCTTGCGCGCGCACTGCCGAGCGGCCCGCGAACAGCGCCGCGTCGAAAGCATCGAGCGTGTTGCCGATCGGGCTGACGACGCGCGCGCCGGTGATGGCGACCGGCGCGCCCCGCCGAGCGCTAGACGGCGGCGGCATCGCTCGCGGGCTTGGCCGCCATCGCCTCGTCGATCAGCTCGGCGAGGCGGCGCAGCGTCACGCCGGCCTGGCGCGGGTCGAGCCTGTCTTCGGGGATGCGCACGTCGAAGCGGTCCTCGACCGCGAACACGAACTCCATCAGCGCCAGCGAATCGAGGCCGATCTGTTCGAGCGTCGTCTCCGGGTCCACTTTGGCGGGATCGACGTTGAACTTTTCGACCAGCACGGACGAGATGGCATCGAAAGTGGGACGATTCATGCGGCGCGGCGGCAGGGGTTGTCGAGCGCGCATCTTATGTCCCGTCCCCGGAACGGTGCTCGCGCCCCGGGGCAGAATCGACCGGGCCGCGAGCCGCTGCCCGCCGCCCCATTTCGTGCCGTCCACCTCCCTCGACCTTCCGTTCGCCGACGCCTCGGGCCACGCGCCGCTCGCCGAGCGCCTGCGCCCGAAATCGCTCGACGAGGTGATCGGCCAGCAGCATCTGCTCGGCCCGGGCAAGCCACTGCGCGTCGCCTTCGAGTCGGGGCGCCTGCATTCGATGATTTTGTGGGGCCCGCCGGGCACCGGCAAGACGACGCTGGCGCGGCTGATGGCCGACGCCTTCGACGCCCAGTTCATCGCCATGTCGGCGGTGCTCGGCGGCGTCAAGGACATCCGCGAGGCGGTCGAGCGGGCGCTCGCGGCCCAGGCGCAGGGCCGGCGCACCGTGATCTTCGTCGACGAGGTGCATCGCTTCAACAAAAGCCAGCAGGACGCCTTCCTGCCGCATGTCGAGTCGGGTCTGCTCACCTTCATCGGCGCGACCACCGAGAATCCGTCGTTCGAGGTCAACTCGGCGCTGCTGTCGCGGGCCACGGTGCACGTGCTGAAGAGCCTCGACGACGCCGACCTGGCGATCCTGCTCGCACGGGCTCGCGCCCTGCTGCAGGCGCCGCCCATGACCGACGCCGCCGCGACCCGCCTCGTCGCCTATGCCGACGGTGACGCGCGGCGCCTGCTCAATGTCTACGAGAACCTGGTCGTCACGGCACGCGACGTCAGTGAGATCGACGAGCGATTGCTCGAGCAGGCTCTGGGCGAGCAGCTGCGCCGCTACGACAAAGGCGGCGAGCAGTTCTACGACACCATCTCGGCGCTGCACAAGGCGGTGCGCGGCAGCGACCCGGACGCCTCGCTGTACTGGTTCGTGCGCATGATCGACGGCGGCGTCGACCCGCGCTACGCGGCACGCCGCCTGGTCCGTATGGCGAGCGAGGACATCGGCCTGGCCGATCCGCGCGCCCTGCGCCTGGCCCTCGACGCCGCCGAGACCTACGAGCGGCTCGGCTCGCCCGAGGGCGAGCTGGCGCTGGCCCAGGCGGTCGTCTACCTTGCCATGGCGCCGAAGAGCAACGCCGTCTATGCCGCCTGGAACGCGGCGCGCGCCTTCGTCAAGGCCGACCACACCCGCCCGGTGCCCCTGCGCCTGCGCAACGCACCGACGGCGTTGATGAAGGGCCTCGACTACGGCAAGGGTTATCGCTATGCCCACGACGAGGCGGGCGGCTTCGCCGCCGGCGAGCGCTACTGGCCCGACGACCTGCAGCCGCCGCGCTTCTACGAACCGGTCGATCGCGGCCTGGAGATCCGCATCGGCGAGCGGCTGGCCGAGCTGCGCGCCCTGAACGAGGCCGCAGCCAAGCCGGAGTGAGGCGTTTCGTCTCTCCGGCACATCCCCATACTCTGGCCGGGGTTTTGCTACTAGAGTCGGGCAGCTCACGGGGAGGCCTGAACGGCCCGTCCATGGAAACCTTCATCCAGCAGATCATCAACGGGCTCGTGCTCGGCAGCGTCTACGCGCTGGTAGCGCTCGGCTACACGATGGTCTACGGCATCATCAACCTTATCAACTTCGCGCACGGCGAGGTGCTGATGGTCGGCGCCCTGACGAGCTGGACCGTCGTCACCGTGCTCGGCGGGCTCGGACTGCCGGGCTGGCTGCTGCTGCTGATCGGCCTGATCGCCGCGGTCATCGTCTGCTCGGCGCTCAACTTCACGATCGAGAAGATCGCCTACCGGCCCCTGCGCAACGCGCCGCGCCTGGCGCCGCTTATCACCGCGATGGGCATGAGCCTGCTCCTGCAGACGCTGGCCATGATCATCTGGAAGCCGAACTACAAGTCTTTCCCGATCCTGCTGCCGAGCGAGCCCTTCGTGATCGGCGGCGCCGTCATCAACACGGTGCAGATCCTGATCCTGGTC
>JANXXS010000346.1 GCA_025350505.1 Burkholderiales bacterium | reverse complement strand
GGTCGCTGCCCTGGAAGAGGCGCTGGCGCTGGCCGCGGATCGCTACAACAAGTGCGGCAACTGCCGGACCCTGGTCTGCGGCAACTGCTGGAACGAGTCGGACCAGCTCTGCATCAAGTGCGAGCGGCAAGGCGGCGTCGGCCATCCGGGCTCGAGCGAAGGGGCGGCATCATCGCCCACCTGCCCCAATTGCCAGACGTCGACGCAAGGCGGACGGTTCTGCCCCGAATGCGGCTTCGACATGGCGAGCACGCACAAGAGCTGCCCGTCGTGCAGTGCGACGATGCCTCGCCAGGCCCGCTTCTGCACAGACTGCGGTCACGGTTTCTAGGCGTCGGTCGGCCGCCCACCGATCCGCCCCGCGCTGCTTTCGATCCGCCTGTCCGAGACCCGCCATGTCCGACCCCCGATCAGATGCCGAAGCCGCGCTGCGCGCCGGTGACCCGCACGCCGCCCTGCAGCACCTGACGGCCGCGGTTCGCGCCAAGCCGGCCGACGCGAAGCTGCGCATCTTCCTCGCCCAACTGCTCTGCGTCGTCGGCAAGTGGGAACGCGCGCACACCCAGCTCAACGTCGTTGCCGACATGGACGCCGAAACTGTGGCGATGAGGGAAACGGTCGGTCACGCGATCCGCTCGGAGCTGATGCGGGCCAAGGTCTTCGCCGGCAACCGCACGCCGATGGTGTTCGGCCATCCCGACGAATGGCTCGCCTTGTTGCTCGAATCCCTGCTTCAAAAGGGTCAGGGCAACGCGGCGATGGCCGAAGATCTGGCCACGCGCGCGTTCGACGCCGCGCCCGAGATCTCGGGCAAGATCGACGGCGAGCCGTTCACCTGGATCGCCGACGCCGACTCGCGGATCGGGCCTGTGCTCGAAGCCTGCGTCAACGGTCGCTACTACTGGGTTCCGTTTTCGCGCTTGTCGAGCGTCGAACTCGACCCTCCGGCAGATCTTCGCGATTGCGTCTGGATGCCGGCCACGCTCAAGTTCTCGAACGGCGGCGAAACTGTGGCGCTGATCCCGACGCGCTATCCGGGATCGGAGACCAGTCCGGACGGCGCCGTCTGCCTGGCCCGCAAGACCGAGTGGGTCGACGCCGGCAACGATCGCTGGTTCGGCATGGGCCAGCGCGTCCTGGCTACCGACGCCGGCGAGCACGCGCTCATGAGCGTGCGAACGATCGATCTCGACGACGTGCCTGCCAGCGCCGAACCGGCGGGCGATCCGGCGTAAGTCCCAGGTCCGATGGCCGGCCTCACTTCTCAGGAACGCCTCCAGCCGTCACTGCTCGATCGGCTGACGGACTCGGAGCCTTCGACTTCGCGCGAGGCGATCGATGCACGCGTGTTGAGCAAACAGCAGTTGCGGGCTGCGGTGCTGCGCGACTTGTCTTGGCTCTTCAACACCGCTCGCGCCGAGCCCGATCCTCAGCGTGGCGATCCGGCAAATGTCGCGCTGTGGAAAGACGCCCCCCAGGCACGCAACTCGGTCCTCAACTACGGCATCCCCTCGTTGTCTGGCATCACGATTTCCGCCATGCATTTCGGCGCGCTCGAGGCGGCCATCCGCCTGGCGATCATCCAGTTCGAGCCGCGCATCGATCCAAAGACGCTCGCCGTCGAGGTCAATCGCGACGCGGGCTTCAACATCCAGCACAACAGCCTTCGCCTCGTCATCCGCGGCCACATGTGGAACCAGCCGGTGCCGTTGGAGCTGCTCCTTTCTGCCGACGTCGACGTCGAGACCGGCCTTGCGGCCGTGCGCGACATGCGCAACTGAGCGAGACATGGACCCGCGCCTTCTCCGCTACTACAACCAGGAATTGCGCTACCTGCGTGAGATGGGCGGCGAGTTCGCGCGCGAGTTTCCCAAGATCGCTGGCCGTCTCGGCATGGAGGGCATGGAGGTCGCCGACCCCTACGTCGAGCGCCTGATCGAAGGCTGCGCCTTCCTGGCCGCACGCGTCCAGCTCAAACAGGATGCCGAGTTCCCGCAGCTCGCGCAGCGGCTGCTCGAGATGATCTCGCCGAATCTCTCGGCGCCAATACCGTCGATGCTGGTCGCTCGCATCAAGCCGGCCAACGACCCCAACCTCATCAGCGGCTTCAAGGTCGCACGCGGCAGCACGCTCGTCGGCCCCGAAACCGCGATGAGCCGCACCCGCTGCGAGTTCCGCACCGCGCAGGACGTGGTCCTGACCCCGATCCGCGTCGTAGGTGCCGAATACTTCTTGAGTGCAGCCGACCTCGCCCTTTCCAACCTGCCCTTACCGGAACGGCCGCGCAGCGGCGTGCGGTTGAAGCTCGAGTTGCCCACGGGCCTGTCGTTCAGCCAACTCAAACTCGGTACCTTGCGGTTCTTCATCGGCGGCTTGCCTGACGTGGCGATGCGCCTGCATGAGCTGATCGTCGGCAGCTGCGTCGGCATCCTGGCCGGCACGGCGGGCCGCGGCGCCGATGCCGGGCGGTTGTTCGTGGCTGGTCATCACGTTCGTGCGGTCGGCTTCAGCGACGAGGAGGCGATGCTGCCGGTGACTCTGCGCGGACTCGCGGGCACGCGGCTGATGCAGGAGTATTTCGCCTTCGCTCAGCGATTTCTCTTCGTCGACGTGGGTGGTCTGGGCGCCGCGTTCGCCAAGGCCGCCGGCAACACCTTCGAGGTCGCCCTTCTATTCAACCGGTACGTCGCACCGCTCGAAGGCGCAGTCGAGCCGGAGAATTTCCAGCTGCATTGCGTGCCGGCGATCAACCTCTTCGAGCGTCGTGCCGATCGCCTGAACCTCGACGAAGGAGCGACGGCCTATCACCTCGTGCCGGAGCGAACCGCGGCGCTCGACTACGAAGTGTTCGACATCCTGAGTGTGCGTGGCTACCGCGAAGACAGCGAAGAGCAGACCTTCTTGCCGCTGTTTGCCGCGCCTCAGGCCGAGCCCGGTGCCGAGCGCGCCTACTACAGCGCTGTGCGCGAGCCGCGCCTGCCGTCGGATCGCGCCAAGCGTGAAGGGCCGCGTTCCGGCTACGTCGGCACCGAGACCTTCTTGTCGCTCGTCGATTCGCGCGAAGTGCCGTTCCGCGGCGCCTTGCGCCAGCTCGCGGTGCAGGTGCGCTGCACGAACCGGGACCTGCCGCTGTTCATGCCGACCGGCCAGGCGCAAGGCGAGCTCACCCTGAACGCCAGCGCACCGATAGAGGCAATTCACATCGCCGCCGGGCCGTCCCGGCCCCAAAGCGCGATGCGCGAGGGTGGGATCGCCTGGCGTCTGCTCGGCCTGCTTTCCCTCAACTACCTGTCGCTGATGGAGAGCGACCCGGAGAGCGGAGCGCTGGCCTTGCGCGAGATCCTCATGCTCTTCGCCAGCGGCGCCGACGTCGGCCTGAAGCGGCAGATCGAGGGGGTGCGCTCGGTCAGCGTCAAGCCCATTGTTCGTCGCCATCCCGTCGCCGGACCGATCGCCTTCAGCCGCGGCCTCGAAATCCGGGTCACCGTGGACGACCTCTCCTTCGAGGGCGGCAGCGCGGTGCTGTTGATTTCGGTGCTGCACCAGTACTTCTCGCGCCATGTCTCGATGAACAGCTTCGTCCAGACGGTGCTTGCCTCGATGACGCGCGGCGACGTGATGACCTGGGCGCCACGCCTGGGCGCGAGGGCGATCCTGTGAACGCACCGGGCGAGCTCGATCCGCGGCCCGATCCGGTGGCGGCCGCCGCCGCCCTCTTCGACGAGATCGATCGCGACGCCGCCAAGTTCGACCTGTTCCAGGCGATGCGTCGGGTCGAGAACGTCTTTGTCGACAAGCCACGCCTCGGCGATGCGGCGCGTCCGGGAGAAGAGCCGATCCGCTTTGCCCAGGAGCCTTCGTTGATCTTCGCGCCGGCACCGATCGCGGCGCTCGATCGCAAGAACACGGGGCGCCCGCCGCGCCTGGTGCAGCGCGTGTTCGGCTTCATGGGGCCGAACGGTGCACTGCCGATCCACCTGACCGAGTACGGGCGCGAGCGGCTCCTCTACGACAACGATCCGACCTTTGTCCGCTTCCTCGACACGCTGCTGCATCGCTTCGGCCTGTTCTTCTATCGCGCCTGGGCACGCGCCCAACCGGTAATCGGGCTCGACCGGCCCGCCGACGCAACCATCGTCCGCCACGTCGGCGCCCTGATCGGCGTGGTCGAGAAGTCGACCCGCGAGCGCGACGAACTCGGCGACTTCCCGAAGCTTTTCTTCGCCGGGCGCCTCGCGCGGTCGGTGCGTGATGCCGACGGTCTGGAAGCGTGGCTCAGCCTGCAGTTCGGCGTCGCCGTGCACGTCGCACAGTTCCAGGGCCACTGGATGTCGCTCGGCCAAAACGAACGCTCGCGCCTGATGCGCGACGGCCAATCGTCGGTCGGACGCGGTGCGGTACTCGGTCGCACGGTCTGGGACGTGCAGCACAAGTTTCGCATCGTCGTCGGTCCGCTTCACTGGGAGCGCTTCGCCACGCTACTGCCCGGCGGCCACGCCCTGGCGCAATTGAAGGCGCTGGTGCGTCAGTACGTAGGCTTCGAATTCGCGTGGGACCTGCGGCTGATCCTGAGGCGGGAAGACGTGCCATCGTGGACACTGCAAGGCGGCCGCGACGGGCGAGTCGGCCGGCTCGGACGGACCGCCTGGCTGAACGGCGGCAAGGGTTTCCTTCGCAGCCGCGACGCCGAGGATCTGGTGATGAACGTCGAGAGCATCCGCACCGCGGGTGCAGCGGCCGCAGCGGTTTGAGGCGCGCCGGCAAGAACGGATCGATGACAAGGGGAGAAAGAAGAAATGAGTGAAATCAGTCGCGTCGCCCTGTTCGGCAAGCTCAACCCGCTCGTCTACAAGACGATCGAGGGCGCCACTGTGTTCTGCAAGCTGCGCGGCAACCCCTACGTCGAACTGGTGCACTGGCTGACGCAGCTGCTCGAGAACAACGGTTCGGACATCCACGCCATCGTCCGTCACTACGCGCTCGACGCCGCGGCGCTGGCTCGCGACGTCACCGCCGCACTCGACCGGCTGCCGCGCGGCTCGACCGCGCTCTCGGATTTCTCCGAGCAGATCCCCGATGCGATCGAGCGCGCCTGGGTCTACGGCTCGCTGCAATTCGGCGACGGCGCCGTGCGCAGCAGCTACCTGTTGCTCGGCATGCTGAAGACGCCGCATCTGCGCAACGCGGTGCTCGCCATCTCCAAGGAGTTCGGCAAGCTCAAGGTCGATGATCTGGCCGACGATCTCGAGTCGGTCACCGGCAAGAGCGCCGAGCAGGGGCTCGGTCCGCAGGACGGCAGCGGCCTGTCGGGCGGCCAGCCCGGCGAAGTGTCGGGCGCGATGGCGCCGGCGGCGATGGGCAAGCAGGAGGCGATCAAGAAGTACACGATCGATCTCACCGCCAAGGCAGAGAAGGGGGAGATGGACCCGGTCACCGGGCGCGACGACGAGATCCGCCAGATCGTCGACATCCTGATGCGGCGTCGCCAGAACAACCCGATCCTCACCGGCGAGGCCGGCGTCGGCAAGACGGCGGTCGTCGAAGGATTTGCCCAGCGTCTGTCGCGCGGCGACGTGCCGCCGCAGCTGCAGGGCGTTTCCTTGCTCTCGCTCGATCTCGGACTGCTGCAAGCGGGCGCGTCGATGAAGGGCGAGTTCGAGCAGCGGCTGCGCCAGCTGATCGACGAAGTTCAGGCGAGCCCGAAGCCGATCATCCTGTTCATCGACGAGGTGCACACGCTGGTCGGCGCCGGCGGCGCCGCCGGCACCGGGGATGCCGCCAACCTTTTGAAGCCTGCGCTCGCGCGTGGCACGCTGCGCACGATCGGCGCCACGACCTGGGCCGAGTACAAGAAGCACATCGAGAAAGACCCGGCGCTGACGCGTCGCTTCCAGGTCGTGCAGATCCCCGAGCCCGACGAGCTGAAGGCCGTGCTCATGCTGCGCGGGGTCGCGACTGTCCTCGAAAAGCACCACCGCGTGCAACTGCTCGACGAAGCGATCGAGTCGGCGGTCAAGCTTTCGCACCGCTACATCCCGGCACGCCAGCTGCCGGACAAGGCGGTCAGCCTGCTCGACACGGCCTGCGCCCGCGTCGCGGTCAGCCAGCATGCGATTCCTGCCGAGGTCGAAGACAGCCGGCGCCGTATCGAGTCGCTCGAGATCGAGTCGGGAATCATCGCGCGCGAGTCGGCGGTGGGCGTCGATGTCGGCACGCGCCGTACCGACGTCGACGAGAAGCTCGCTCACGAGCGTGAGCGCCTGGTCGGCCTCGAGAAGCGCTGGCAGGACGAGAAGGTCATCGTCGACAAGGTGCTCGCCTTGCGCGCGCGATTGCGCGGCGGCGACAAGCCCGTCGACCGTCCAGCCATCGGCGAAGGCGGCGACGTCGTCAAGCCCGCAGGTGCCGCACCCGACGCGGCCGAACCGATCGATCGCGAGAAGGTCCTTGCCGAGTTGCGCGGCGAGCAGGACAAGCTGGAGGCACTGCAGGGCGAAAAGCCCTTGATCATGCCGTCGGTCGACGCCCAGGCAGTGGCCAGCGTCGTCGCCGACTGGACCGGCATCCCGGTCGGCCGGATGGTCAAGAACGAGATGCAGGCCATCCTCAAGCTCGGCGAGGCGCTCGGCAAGCGCGTCATCGGCCAGCAGCACGGCCTCGACATGATCGCGCGCCGCATCCAGACGTCGCGGGCGCGGCTCGACAACCCGAACAAACCGATCGGCGTGTTCATGCTCTGCGGCACTTCCGGCGTCGGCAAGACCGAGACCGCGCTGGCGCTGGCCGAGGCGCTCTACGGCGGTGAGCAGAACATCATCACCATCAACATGAGCGAGTTCCAGGAGGCGCACACCGTCTCATCGCTCAAAGGCGCGCCGCCCGGCTACGTGGGCTACGGCGAGGGCGGCATCCTGACCGAGGCGGTGCGGCGACGCCCCTACAGCGTCGTCCTCCTCGACGAGGTGGAAAAGGCCCACCCTGACGTGCACGAGCTCTTCTTCCAGGTTTTCGACAAAGGCCGCATGGAAGACGGCGAGGGCCGGATGATCGACTTCAAGAACACGATCATCCTGCTGACCAGCAACGCCGGCTCCGAGTTGATCATGAACATGTGCAAGGACCCCGAGCTGTTGCCCGATCCGGATTCACTGGCGACGGCGATGACCGAGCCGCTGCAGAAGATCTTCCCGCCGGCGCTGCTCGGCCGGTTGGTCGTGATTCCGTACTACCCGCTCTCCGACGACATGCTCGGCCAGATCGTGCGGCTGCAGCTCAATCGCATCAAGCGGCGTGTCGCCGAGAACCACAAGATTCCGTTCGAGTACAGCGACGACGCCGTCAAGCTGATCGTCAAGCGCTGCAACAACGCCGAGTCGGGTGGCCGCATCATCGATTCGATCCTCACCAACACGGTGTTGCCCAAGGTCTCGATCGAGTATTTGTCGCGCGCGGCCGAGGGCATCGAGCTCAAGGCCGTGCGACTCGGCGTTGCCGAGGACGACTTCACCTACGCCTTCGAATAGGCGAACCCAAGGGAGACGGGGTCATGGGCATTCCTGGACTCAGCGCGGCCGACGAGGTCCTTTCGATCAAGACCGACGAGGGAGATTTCCTGGTCATGACGATGACCGGCCACGAGCATCTCGGGCAGATGTTCCTGTACACGGCAGAACTTCTCGGCGCGGTCAACCTTCTCGGCAAGCCCAAGGAAGTCAAGCTTCACAAACTTCTGAACACGCACGCCACGCTGAAGATGAAGGTCGACGACGTCGAGCGCTACTTCGACGGCGTCGTCACGCGCGCCAAGCGCGGCGACAAGCGCGGTCGCTACGAGACCTATACGCTGACACTGCAGCCCTGTCTCTGGCTGACGACGCGCGCCAAGAACAGTCGCGTCTTCCAGGAAAAGACCGTCAAGGACATCGTCAGCAAAGTCCTGGATGACTACGACGGCGATGTCGCCTGGCGGCTCGACAAGGAGGGGGACCTTATCAAGCTGGACTACTGCATTCAGCATAACGAGACCGACTTCAACTTCATCAGCCGGCTGATCGAGGAGGTCGGCATCTACTATTTCTTCGAGCACGACAAGGGCAAGCACACGCTTGTGTTCATCGATGCGATGGCCCAGCACAAGAGCCGGACCGACAGCTCGGCGCTGAAATGGTCCAACTCGATGAAGGAGGAGCACACGATCAGCGATTGGCAGGTGCAGGAGGAAGCACGCACCGGCAAGACGACGCTGACCGAATACGACTATCTTGCGCCGGCGACGGACATCAAGGGCGAAGAGAGCGCGGACGATCCGGCCGCCAAGATGGATCACATCGAGTGGTATGAGCATCCGGCACTGGTCGTCCAGAACAGCGTCAAGCCCGACACACAGGACGCTTCGACCGACGCCACGAATCGCGCCAAGGTGCGCATGGGCGAGCTCGTCTCCCTGCATTCCTCGGTCACTGGGGCGTCCAACGCGCGCGACATGGGGGTCGGCGTGACCTTCAAGCTCGACAACGCGCCGAACAGCGGCGACAACAAGGAATATCTGCTCGTCGCCGCGATCTACAACCTCGATTTCGCTCACCACGAGGCGGTCGATGAGCGGGACAAGTCGAGCGAGCACGAAGGCTTTCGATGCGAGTTCCTGGCTATGCCTACGGGGGCCGGCGGGGGGCTCATGAGCATGGCCATGGGCGCCAGCTCGAGTACGCCGCAATATCGCTCGCCGCGCACCGCCCCCAAGCCGGTGATCGCCGGACCGCAGACGGCGGTGGTCGTCGGCGCATCGGGCAACGAGGTCGAGACCGACAAGCACGGCCGGATCAAGATCAAGTTCTTCTGGGACCGCGACCCCAAGAAGGACCAGACGAGTTCGTGCTGGGTCCGTGTCGCCCAGCCGTGGGCCGGTAAGAATTACGGCATGTTCGCGCTGCCGCGGGTCGGCCACGAAGTCGTGGTCCAGTTCCTCGACGGGGACCCGGACCGGCCGCTCGTCACGGGCTCGGTCTACAACAACGAAAACATGCCGGCCTGGAAGCTGCCCGATCAGGCGACGGTCAGCGGCGTCAAGACGCGGAGCAGCAAGGAGGGCACAGCCAAGCTCGCCAACGAGCTGCGCTTCGACGACAAGAAGGGCAGCGAATACGTCTGGTTCCATGCGGAAAAGGACTTCCATCGCCTCGTCGAGCACGACGCCTTCGACTGGGTCGGCAACAACGAGTCGGTCAAGGTCGTGATGACACGCAAGGAAGTGATCGGCGAGAACTGGTTCATGGACATCACCAAGGATGTGATGCACAACATGGGCAAGGACCTGCACGTCAATGTCGCCGGCGATATCTTCTACACCGGCGCCGCCACGTATCAGCTGAAGCTGGACAAGGACTACAGCGGCAAGGTCGGCGGCGACTTCGGCTTCGACATCGGCGGCAAGACGCAGCTGAAGTCGATGGGCGACATCGCGCTCCAGTCGACGACCGGCAAGCTCTCGCTCAAGGCCGGCGATGCCGGCGATCTGCTGGCCGAAGGCATGACGATCAAGATCAAGGGCGCGACCACGGTCGCCATCGAGGGCGGCGTGCAGGTCTCGCTGAAGGCGGGCGGCTCGTTCGTCGACATCGGTCCGTCGGGCGTGTCCATCGTCGGCGCCATGGTCATGATCAACTCCGGCGGCGCCGCCGGCTCGGCGGGCCCCGCGCTCGCGGCCAGCCCGACCGCGCCGACCGAGGCGAAGAAGGAAGACTCGATCACGGCGGCGAAGAAGACCGACTACAACAAGACCTTCGACGACCCGATGCCCGACGACATGGGCGGCTCGGGTGCGGCCAAGGAAAGCTGAGTCGGTGTCTTCGACTGACGCTCGATGAGCGCGGCATTTTCCCCGG
>JANXXS010000326.1 GCA_025350505.1 Burkholderiales bacterium | reverse complement strand
CTCGGCGGTGATCTTCCTCGTGACCGCGGAGAACGAACTGGCAACGACCTACATCATCGGCCGCGTCGGCAACGGCGACTACGGCGTCGCGCTCGCCTACTGCACGGTGCTGATCGTGCTCATGTCGCTGGCCGTCGCGGCGATCCAGTGGCTGGTCGGCGAACGCAAGATCGGCCGCCGCCAGGTCGCCGCGCACTAAGGACTTGAACGCGATGGCCACCGCAACGACATCTGCCGCCGGCATCGAGCTGCGCGGCGTCAGCAAGCGCTACGGCGACCATGCCGACGCGCCGCTCGCCGTCCGCGACGTGAGCTTCTCCATCGCCCCCGGCACGCTGACGACGCTGCTCGGCCCGAGCGGCTGCGGCAAGACGACGCTGCTCCGCATGATCGCGGGCCTCGAGTCGCCGACCGTGGGCCGGATCTTCATCGGCGGCCGCGACGTTACCCAGCTCGGCCCGGCCGAGCGCAACGTCAGCATGGTGTTCCAGAGCTACGCGCTGTTTCCGCACATGGACGTCATCGCCAACGTCGCCTACGGCCTCGAGGTCTCGGGCGTGCCGAAGCGCGAGGCGCGCGAGCGCGCGCTGGCGGCGATGGCGAGCGTCGGCCTGACCAGTTTCGACGCACGGTTGCCGAGCGAGCTTTCGGGCGGCCAGCAGCAGCGCGTCGCGCTGGCCCGGGCGCTGGTGCTCGAGCCGGCGGTGCTGCTTTTCGACGAGCCGCTGTCCAACCTCGACGCGCGTCTGCGTCGCTCGATGCGCGAGGAGATTCGTGCCCTGCAGCAGCGGCTCGGCCTCACCGTCGCCTACGTCACGCACGACCAGGGCGAGGCGCTCGCCGTCAGCGACCGCATCATCGTCATGGACCACGGCGTCGTCGCCCAGACCGGCACGCCGGCCGAGCTCTACGAGCGGCCTGCCAGCGAGTTCGTCGCCGGCTTCATGGGCGAGGCGATGCTCTTCGATGCGACCCGGCGCGCCGACGGCAGCGTGCGGCTCGGGCCGCTCGACGTCGCCGCCCTCGCGTCGCCGGCGACCGGCGACGCCGACCGGTCGGTGAAGCTCGCCGTGCGACCGGAAGCCTGGCGCATCGTCCCGCCCGGCGAAGGCGAGCTGGCGGCGACGGTGCTGAAGGCGGCCTATCTCGGCAGCACTCGCGAGTACACCTTTGCGACCGCGCTCGGCGAGGTCTTCGTAGTCGCCGCCGACAGTAGGCGAACCTTGCCGCCCGGTGAGATCGCCGGCCTGCGACTCGCCGAGCACGGCGTGGCGGTCGTGCCGGTCGACAATGCGCTTCGCCTGCCATGACGACGAATCCCCGCCGCCGATGAATCGTTTCCCGCGCTGCGACGCGACTGCCGCCTGGGCGGCCTTGCGCGGCCACTTCGAAGCGCACGGGCGCGAGTTCGACCTGCGCGAAGCGTTCGCGCGCGACCCGTCGCGATTCGAGCGCTTCGGCGTCGAAGCGCCCGAGGTGTTCGTCGACCTCTCGAAGAATCTCGTCGACGCCGCGACCTTGCACTTTCTGGCCGACCTGGCCCGCGAGTGCGGTGTCGAGGCGTTGCGCGACGCGATGTTTGCCGGCGCCGCGATCAACAACACCGAAGGCCGCGCGGTGCTTCACACCGCCTTGCGCACGCCGCCCGGCAAGGCGCCCCTTTCGGCCGAAGTGCACGGTGTGCTCGATGCGATGCTCGGCTTCGCCGAAGCGGTGCGCGTGCGCGCCGCCGGCGGCGAGCGGCCCCTGCGCCACATCGTCAACATCGGCATCGGCGGCAGCGATCTCGGGCCGCAGATGGCGGTCGCCGCGCTGGCGCAATACGCCGACCCGCAACTCGCCTTTCACTTCGTCTCGAACGTCGACGGCCACGACATCGCCTCCGTGCTGCGCCAGACAACGCCGGCCGAGACCCTGTTCATCGTCGCCAGCAAGACCTTCACGACCCAGGAGACGATCGCCAACGCCGAGACCGCGAAGGCCTGGTTCCTGGCCGGTGGCGGCGGGCCGATCGAAGACCATTTCGTGGCCGCGACCAGCAACGTCGACGCCGCCGCGCGCTTCGGCATCAGCCGGACCTTCGGCTTCTGGGACTGGGTCGGCGGGCGCTACTCGCTGTGGTCGGCGATCGGCCTGCCGATCGCGATCGCCATCGGCGCCGACCCCTTCCGCGCCCTGCTCGCGGGTGCGCACGCGATGGACGAGCACTTCGCCAGCGCGCCGGTCGAGAAGAACCTGCCGATGCTGCTCGGCCTGGTCGACGTCTGGTATCGCAACTTCCACGGCTTCACGAGCCGCAGCGTCGCGCCCTATCACCATGGCCTGAAGCGCCTGCCCGCCTTCCTGCAGCAGCTCGAGATGGAGAGCAACGGCAAGCGCGTCGATCGCGACGGCCATGCGCTCACTTACGGCACGAGCCCCGTCGTCTGGGGCGAGCCGGGCACCAACGGCCAGCATGCCTACTTCCAGATGCTGCACCAGGGCACCGACACGATTCCGGTCGAGTTCATCCTGGTCAGGGAGTCGGACGCGAGCGCGGGCGGTGGCACCGACGTGCGCGATGCGCTGGCGCGCCAGCAGCGCATGCTGCTCGCCAACGGGCTGGCGCAGGCGCAGGCGCTGATGCTCGGCCGCAGCGCCGCCGAAGCGCTGGCCGAGCATCCGGCAGCGGTGGCGGGGTCGTCGATCGATGCCGCAACCCTTGCCGCGCATCGCACCTTCCCCGGCAACCGGCCGAGCACCACCGTGCTGCTCGACCGTCTGACGCCGCGCTCGCTCGGCGCCTTGATCGCTCTCTGCGAGCATCGCGTCTTCACCTCGGGCGCGATCTGGGGCATCGACAGCTTCGATCAGTGGGGGGTCGAGCTCGGCAAGGAGCTCGGCGCGCGCCTGCTGCCGCTGCTCGAAGCCGGCGCGAACGCCACCGCGGCCGAGGCCGTCGACCCGTCGACCGCGGGGCTGCTTCGCAAGCTGCGCCGCTGAGGGTGCCGATCGGGCCATCGCTTCGGTCGCTGCTGCTGCGTGCCGACGAGGTGATCGAATGATGGATCGGCACCCTCTTATGCGGTTCGGCCGCCTTCGCCGCCGCCTTCGCCGCTCGCGCGCAGACGCCAGGCCGCGTCTACCGCATCGGCTACCTCGGCTTCACGGCCGTCAATTCGGCGGACGACCTGCGCGAACGGAACGCGTTCGTGCAGCGCAGCGGGTCTGCGCGCTGCTCGAGGGAGGGATTGCCGTCGAGCCGGCCGGCGAACTCGTCCTCAAGGGCTGCCAGCGCCCGGTGCCTGCGTTCCGGATCATCGCCGGCTGAGGGCACGACGACAGCTGTGTTTGATCCCCGGCAGTCCGGCCTCAGCGAGCGGCCTGGCCATCCGCTCCTCGTACCAGCATCCACGCCGCCGCGGCCCCGGCGAGGGACAGCGAAGCTCCGACGACTGCCGCGGCATGAAACCGGGCGACGAACGCGGCGTCGGCCGCGCCTTCGCCCAGCACGAAGCCGAGCAACGCCGTCGCAAGCAGGCCGGCGACGCGTGCGGTGGCGTTGTTGACACCCGACGCCGAGCCGACATGGGCGGCGTCGACCGCTCCCATCACCGCTGCGGTGAGCGGCGCGACGCTGAGCGCGAGGCCGCAGGCAACGGCGACGAGTGCCGGCAGCACCACGCCGACGTAGTCGACCGCGCCGGGGCCGATGCGCAGGAAGAGGACGAAACCGGCGGCGACGATGCAGGGTCCGATCGTCAACAGCAGGCGCGCGCCGGTGTGTTCGGCGAGCCTGCCGGCGGCGCGCGAGCCCAGGCCCACGATGATCGGCAAGGGCAGCAGCGCGGCGCCGGCCGCCGCCGCCGAGTAGCCGCCGCCTTCGATCAGCAGGTACGGCAGCAGCACGACCATGCCGCCGAGCGCCGCGTAGAGGCCGAGCGTGAGCAGGCTGACGCCGACGAAGCTCTTCGTACCGAACAGGGCGATCGGCATCATTGCCTTTCTGCCGAGCCGGGTTTCGAGGACGGCGAAGCCGAGCAGCAGCGCGCCGCCGCCGGCCAGCGTCACCAGGGCCAGAGGGTCCGCCGTCGCGACGGCCATGCCGCGGTCGCCGGCGAGCCGGGTCAGGCCGAAGGTCAGCGCCGCCAGGCCCGTGGTCGCGAGCGCGGCGCCACGCCAGTCGAGTGGCGCCGGGACGTGGCCTTCGCTCTCTTCGACATAGCGCCAGGCCAGCCACGCCGCCACCGCTGCCAGCGGCAGGTTGATGAGAAAGATCGAGCGCCAGCCGACCGTGTCGATCAGCCAGCCGCCGGCGAGCGGGCCGAGCGCGCCGGTGATGGCGCCGGCCGCCGCCCAGGTGCCGACGGCGCGGCCGCGCGCCTCGCCGCTGAAGGCTGCGCCGATCAGAGCCAGGCTGGCCGGCATCAGGAAGGCGGCACCGATGCCCTGCGCAACGCGCGCCGCGAGCAGAGGAGCGAAGCCCGGCGCGAGCGCGCAGGCGAGCGAGGCGACGCTGAAGACGGCCAT
Organism: Burkholderiales bacterium; assembly: GCA_025350505.1. Taxonomy (GTDB): domain Bacteria; phylum Pseudomonadota; class Gammaproteobacteria; order Burkholderiales; family Burkholderiaceae_C; genus Schlegelella_A. The sequence goes on along the minus strand of JANXXS010000326.1, from coordinate 1,937 downwards.
GCCGACGAGCAGGACGCGCTTTCGCCCCCATCGATCGCCAGCCACGCCGCCGATCAGCACCAGCGCGCCCAGCGGCAGCAGGTAGGCGTTGACGAGCCAGGAAAGCTGCCCACCGGCGGCGCCGAGATCGCGGCCGATGGCGGGCAGGCCGACGTTGACGACCGAGCTGTCGATGAAGGCCAGGCTCGAGCCGAGGATGGTGGCGGCGAGCGTGCCGGTCGGATGCGCCGTCGCCCTGGAAGCCGCTGCCTCGACGACGCCGAGGGCGATGCCGCGATCGGACGGGCCGGCGCACGACACCGGCATCGCCGCTGCCTCAGGTGGCGCCGGCGGCGAGGCCCCGCACCGCGCCGTACGACGCGTCGACGGCCTGGGCGACGATCTGTTCCTTCCAGACGTCGGTGTCTGTGTAGAAGGCGTCGCGGTTCTGCTGCTTGATGCGGCGCCGCGTCGCGTCGTCGGTCTCGGGATGGTTTTCCAGCCACTGGTCGGCGCGCAGCGCGTCCATCACCTGCATCGGCGGCAGGGTGCCGTATTCGAGGGCGATGCCGGTGTATTCGGCCTGCGCACATTCTTCGTAGGCGGCCAGCCACATCATGCCGGTGAGCAGCGCCGAGGTCGACGAGCCGTCGTAGATCGACGTGACCTCGCCCCACCAGGCGCGTGCCCGGGCGTAGGCCGCGGCATCGTCGCGACAGGCGAAGATGCGCTCGCCATGGCCGCTCGGGCCGAGGCCGGTGTGCAGGTCGATCCAGGCGAGCCGGGCACAGCGCGCGCCGTGGTCGCGCAGCACGTGGCGGATCGTCGCCTGGCTCCAGGTCGGCGCATCGCCACCGAAAAAGAGGCCTCGGGGATGGTGGTATTGGCCGCCGGAGATCGCCTGCTGCCAGGCCTTGTCTCCCTGCTCGGCGATGAAGCGGGCGGTCTCCTGGACGGTGGCCGCGTCGGGCGGCCAGGTCTCGGGCACGATCAGCTCGGCGAGCTGGTCGTAGGCGGTATTGCGCGGCGCCTCGGCACTGAAGTCTCGGAAGTTGCGGTTCAGGTCGACGTTCTCGTGCGTCGTCCTGCGCCACCACGAGAAACCGTAGGGATTGAGGCCGTGCACATAGAGCACGGCGACGCCGGCGTCGTGCAGCGCCTCGTGCCAGGCCGCGTCTTCGAGCAACGCGATCTGCACGCCCGAGCCGCAAAAGCCCTCGACGCCGTGGCAGGCGCTGCTGATGACGAGCAGCGACCCGGCGTTGCGCGGCCCGTCGCGGGCGACGTCCATGGCCAGCATCTCGCCGTCGCGGCCGGTCAGCGGATGGACGTGTGTCTCGACGCCGAGGCCGCGCACCCGCGTCGCGGCGAAGAACTTGTCGCGCGCTTCCGCGTAGGTCTGCGAGAAGTGCTGCGCGACGCTCATCGAGGTTTCGGCGCCAACCAGGCCTCGGCCAGGCGTACCCAGAGCGAGCCGCCGAGCGGGATCAGCTCGTCGTTGAAGTCGTAGCTCGGGTTGTGCAGCATGCACGGGCCCATGCCGTGGCCGCCGTCGCGGTGCGAGCCGTCGCCGTTGCCGATCAGGAAGTAGCAGCCGGGCTTCTCGAGCAGGAAGTAGCTGAAGTCTTCCGAGCCCATGGTCGGCTCGAACTCGTGCACGTTCTCAGGCCCGACCATCTCGGTCATGACCTTGCGCGCGAACGCGGTCTCGTCGGGATGGTTGATGGTCGGCGGGTAGTTACGCTTGAACTCGAACTCGCAGGTGGCTTCGAACGCGGCGCAGGTGCTCTCGGCGACCGTCTTCATGCGCTTCTCGATCAGGTCGAGCAACTCGAGCGTGAAGGTGCGCACCGTGCCGCGGATCTCGCAGCTGTCGGGAACGACGTTGGTCGCCTCGCCGGTATGGATCATGGTCACCGAGATCACGCCCGGATCGATCGGCCGCTTGTTGCGGCTGA
>JANXXS010000276.1 GCA_025350505.1 Burkholderiales bacterium | reverse complement strand
GCGCGATCGGGCGGCTCGTATACGTGGGCGGTGCTCATCGGATGTCTCCTCGGTGTGATTCGCGCCCTTTTACCTCATGTCAGGCCCCTACAATTTGTCGGCGCGCAACCGAAGGAACCGATGACCCACCCGCACGTCTCTCCGGGCCTGCCCGGCTCGCCCCGCCGGACGCTGCGGCCGCTGCCGAGATTCATCTTCATGAGCCGGTGGCTGCAGCTGCCGCTCTACCTCGGGCTGATCCTGGCGCAGTGCGTCTATGTCTACCACTTCTGGGTCGAGTTGATCCACCTCATCGAAGCCGCACTGGGCAGCAGCACCGCGCTGGCGACCCTGGTCAACAGCATCGGCTACGAGTTCCCCAAGCTCGACGGCGTGGCCGTGCCGCCGCGCCTGACCGAGACGGTGATCATGCTGGCGGTGCTGGGCCTGATCGACGTGGTGATGATCTCCAACCTGCTGATCATGGTGATCGTCGGCGGCTACGAAACCTTCGTCAGCCGGCTCGAGCTCGAAGGCCACCCCGACGAGCCGGAATGGCTCTCGCACGTCAACGCCTCGGTGCTCAAGGTCAAGCTCGGCACGGCCATCATCGGCATCAGCTCGATCCATCTGCTCAAGACCTTCATCAACGCCGAGAACACGCCACCGCAGGTGCTGATGTGGCAGACCATCATCCACATCGCCTTCCTGCTCTCGGCGATCGCCATCGCCTACACCGACCGGCTGCTCAACCTGTCGCAGGACGGCGGGCATCGCCGCCATCCGCGCGAAGACGGTGTCTGAGAAAGCGATCATGACCACGACCATCCGCCACGCCGATTTCGTCGACAGCATCGCCGGCGCGCTGCAGTACATCAGCTACTACCACCCGGCCGACTACATCGCCCACCTGACCAAGGCCTACGCGATCGAGCAGGGCCCGGCGGCCAAGGACGCGATCGCGCAGATCCTCACCAACTCGAAGATGTGCGCCGAGGGCCACCGGCCGATCTGCCAGGACACCGGCATCGTCAACGTCTTCCTGAAGATCGGCATGGACGTGCGCTTCGAGGGCTTCGACGGCAGCGTCGAGGACGCGGTCAACGACGGCGTGCGCAAGGGCTACCTCGACGTCGACAACCCGCTGCGCGCCTCGATCGTCGGCGACCCGCACTTCGAGCGGAAGAACACCAAGGACAACACGCCGGCCGTCGTGCAGATGACGCTGGTGCCCGGCGCGACGGTCGATGTCATCGTCGCGGCCAAGGGCGGCGGCAGCGAGAACAAGGCGAAGTTCGTCATGATGAACCCGAGCGACAGCCTGGTCGACTGGGTGCTGAAGACGGTGCCGACGATGGGCGCCGGCTGGTGCCCACCGGGCATGCTCGGCATCGGCATCGGCGGCACGGCCGAGAAGGCGATGCTGATGGCCAAGCAGAGCCTGATGGAAGACATCGACATGGCCGAGCTGAAGGCGCGCGGCCCGAAGGACAAGACCGAGGCGCTGCGCATCGAGCTCTGCGACAAGGTCAACGCACTCGGCATCGGCGCGCAAGGCCTGGGTGGCCTGACGACCGTGCTCGACGTGAAGATCGCGATGGCGCCGACGCACGCTGCCAGCAAGCCCGTGGCGATGATCCCGAACTGCGCCGCGACGCGCCACGCGCACTTCGTGCTGGACGGGTCGGGCCCGGCCTACCTCGATCCGCCGCCGCTCGACCTGTGGCCCGACGTGAAGTGGGCGCCCGACTACAACCAGTCGAAGACGGTGAATGTCGACACGCTGACGCGCGAGCAGGTCGCCGCCTGGCAGCCGGGCGACCGGCTGCTGTTGAGCGGCAGGATCCTCACGGGCCGCGATGCCGCGCACCAGCGCATCCAGGACATGTTGGCCAGGGGCGAGAAGCTCCCCGTCGACTTCGCCGGCCGCATCATCTACTACGTCGGCCCGGTCGATCCGGTGCGCGACGAGGTCGTCGGCCCCGCCGGCCCGACGACGGCGACGCGCATGGACAAGTTCACCGAAATGATGCTGGCCGAGACCGGCCTGATCGCCATGATCGGCAAGGCCGAGCGGGGACCGGTGGCGATCGCGGCGATCAAGAAGCACAGGAGCGCCTACCTGATGGGCGTCGGCGGCGCCGCCTACCTGGTCTCGAAGGCGATCAAGCGGGCCAAGGTCGTCGGCTTCGCCGACCTCGGCATGGAAGCGATCTACGAGTTCGAGGTCAAGGACATGCCGGTAACGGTTGCCGTCGACGCCAACGGCACTTCGGTGCACGAGACCGGGCCGGCGACCTGGAAGGCGAAGATCGCCGGCATTCCGGTGGCCGTCGCCTGAATGACATCCATGCCTGTCACCCTGAGCGAAGCGAAGGGTCTCGGCGCTGGCGAGATCCTTCGCTTCGCTCAGGATGACAACAGGGCATGAGCGCGAAGGCATCCTGGTGGCTCGAGCGCATCGCCGCCGACGGCTCGCCGCTCGCGGTGCCGGTGCATGCCCTGCCCTTCGGCATCGGCCGTGACGAGGACAACGAACTCGTCCTGATCGTCTCCGGCGTGAGCCGCAAGCACGCCCGCCTGACCAAGGAGGCCGGCGGCGACCGGCTCGTCCTGAGCGATCTCGGCAGCACCAACGGCTGCTTCGTCAACCGGGTTCGCATCGGCGCGCCGCGCGCCCTCGAAGAGAGCGACATCGTGCACATCGGCAGCGCCGAGCTGCGCATCCGGCGCGCCGATTCGGGCCTGCTCGACAGCGTCCCGCCGGCCGAGGAGCGCACCGTCATCTCGATCCCCGGCCACGCGCTCAGCGAGCATTTCGTCGCCAACGAGGCGGAGTTCTACGACCTGCTCGGCGGCAACGGCCTGGCCGCGGCCTTGCAGCCGATCGTCTCGGCCGACGACGGCCGGCTCGTCGCCTACGAGTTGCTCGGCCGCTGCACGCATCCCGGCCTGCCGGCGTCGCCCATGCACCTGTTCGGGCTGGCGGCGCGGCTGCATCGCGCCGGCGAGCTGAGCGACGCGCTGCGGCGGCACGGCGTCGGCGTCGCCGCAGCGCGCCTCGGCGGCGCCATGCTGTTCGCCAACGCGCATCCGGCCGAGACCTTCGAGCCCGCCTTCGTGCCCGGCATCGCGGCGCTGGTGCGCGAGCATCCAGGGATCGAGCTGGTGATCGAGATCCACGAGACCGCGGTGGTCGAGACGGCGCGCATGCGCGAACTCGGCGCGCGACTCGCCGACATCGGCGTGCGCTTCGCCTACGACGACTTCGGCGCCGGCCAGGCGCGCCTCAACGAGCTGAGCGAAGCGCCGCCGCACTTCGTCAAGTTCGACATGGCCCTGGTCAACGGCCTGGCCGCGGCCGGTGCGCGCAAGCAGCGCGTCGTCTCCGACCTGGTGCGGCTGGTCGCCGACCTCGGCTCGGTGGCGCTGGCCGAAGGCATCGAGGCCGAGGCCGACGCCGCGGTCTGCCGGCAGATGGGCTTTCGCCTGATGCAGGGCTATCTCTTCGGCAAGCCGGTGCCTGCCGACACACCGTGACGC
>JANXXS010000222.1 GCA_025350505.1 Burkholderiales bacterium | reverse complement strand
CGGCGAGCGGCTATCGCTACTTTTCGAATGCCGAAGCGCTCGCCGCCGAGGTCGACTTTCTCGTCGTCATCACCCCCGGCGGCGCGGGTACGAGGAAGCTCATCGATGCCAAGGTGCTGCAGGCGCTCGGCAGGGAGGGCTACCTGATCAATGTCGCGCGTGGCTCGGTCGTCGACGAGGCAGCGCTGGTCGAGGCCTTGCAGCACGGCACCATCGCCGGCGCCGGCCTCGACGTCTTCGAGAACGAGCCGAACGTGCCGGCGGCGCTGATCGCGCTCGACAACGTCGTGCTCACGCCGCACGTCGGCAGCGCCACCTGGCAAACGCGCCGCGCCATGGCCGACCGCGCCTTCGGCAACCTCGAGGCGCATTTCGCCGGCAAGCCCTTGCTGTCGCCGGTACCATGAGCCGCGCCGCTGGTTCCAGAGCCAATACCCGAGCGCCACGCGCGGAGGTTCCTCGATGACTGCAAGCTCTTTCGATCTCGGCGGCAAGACCGCGCTCATTACCGGCGGCGGCTCCGGGCTCGGCCTGGCGATGGCGCGGGGCTTGGCCGCGGCGGGCGCCCGGGTCGTTCTCAACGGACGCGGCGGCGCCAAGCTCGAGGCCGCTGCCGCGACGCTGAAGGACGAGGGGCTGCTGGCCGAAACGGCCGTCTTCGACGTCACCGACTCGGCCGCTGTCAACGCCGGCGTCGCCGACGTCGTCTCCCGCTTCGGCCAGATCGACATCCTCGTCAACAACGCCGGCGTGCAGCACCGTGCGCCGATCGAGGATTTCAGCGACGCCGACTGGCGCCGCGTCCTCGCCACCAACCTCGATGCGCCCTTCTTCCTTGCCCGCGCCGTGATCCCGGCGATGAAGGCGCGCAAGTCCGGCAAGATCATCAACATCGCCTCGTTGGCGTCGAGCCTGGCCCGGCCGACGACGGTGCCGTACCAGGCGAGCAAGGGCGGCATCGCCATGCTGACGCGCGGCCTCGCCGTCGAGCTGGCGCCGCACGGCATCCAATGCAATGCGATCGCGCCCGGCTTCTTCGCCACCGAGCTGAACTCCGCCCTGATGGCCAACGCGGAATTCAGCACCTGGGTTGCGAAGCGAACACCGGCGGGCCGCTGGGCGCAGCCCGAAGAGCTGGCCGGTGCCGCCGTGTTCCTGGCCTCGTCTGCGGCCGACTTCGTGACCGGCCAGATGCTCTACGTCGACGGCGGATTTACTGCCGGCATGTAGGTCTGGCGCGCGCGTCAGTTTTGACCTTCGGTCAAGGCGTCGAGCTGGAAGCGGCCGTCCTTGGTGACAAGCCATATCTCGGTGAACTTGACATTGCCCGCCAGCCGCGTCGGCTTCGGCAGCTTGGCGCGGCGAATCGCCTCGATCACCGCAACGGTCACATCGGGCGCATGCGAGGGTCCACGCACCAGGCTGACGTCGCTGGCGTGCCCGTTCTCGTCGACCGTAGTCTCGACGACGACGACGACGGCGTGGATCAGCGGCGGAAGCCGTCCCTTGAAGATGCGCGGTGCGTACTCTTCGTAGAAGTGGCGGGCGGCATCGAGCCGATAAGTGCGCGTGTCCGCGGCCGTCGATACCTTCTGCGCGGAGGCGTGAGCCGGCTCGCTGAAATAGACCGATCCTGCGACAGCCGAGAGGCCGTGCACGAGAAGAAGGCTGGCCCCGATCAGGCCGACAAGACGATTCATGAGCGATCTCCCGCACGGCGACCGGCGATGCGCGAAGGCGCACCCGGGCGATCGACGAGACAAGCCTAGGAGATCGGTTGCTTCTCGTGGGCCCTTGACAGGCCGCCCGGGAACCGCAACGCGTCAGTCGTGACGCGTGTCATGGTGTCATCGGTAACCGGAGTTTTCAGGCGCGCATCGCCGCGCCGCTCGCCGGATCGAAGACGTGAACGCCGTCGCTGTCGACGGCCAGCGAGACCGCCTGGCCGGGGCGCACGTCGGTGCGGCCATGCATGACGACGACGATCTGGGCCGTACCGGCACGCACCAGCAGCTCGGTTTCGGCGCCGGTCGGCTCGACCACGATCACCTCGGCCGGCACAGCGCGCTCGCCGCCGCCGAGGGCGAGATGGCCGGGTCGCACGCCGTAGGCCACAGACTGGCCGTCCTGGCCTTGCGAGGTGGCAGGCAGCGGCCAGCGAACGCCGGCCTCGGCCTCGACCCAGGCGGCACCGGCATCGCGCCGCAGCGTGCCGTGCACGATATTCATGGACGGCGAGCCGATGAACTGGGCGACGAACAGATTGGCCGGCCGGTCGTAGAGCTCGAGCGGCGTGCCGATCTGCTCGATATGGCCATCCTGCATGACGACGATGCGGTCGGCCATCGTCATCGCCTCGACCTGATCGTGCGTGACGTAGACGGTGGTCGTCTTCAGGCGCTGGTGCAGTGCCTTGATCTCGGCACGCATCGCCACGCGCAGCTTGGCGTCCAGGTTCGAGAGCGGCTCGTCGAAGAGAAAGACCTTGGGATCGCGGACGATGGCGCGGCCCATCGCGACGCGCTGCCGTTGCCCGCCCGAGAGCTCGCGCGGGTAGCGTTCCAGGTAGGGTCCGAGGTTGAGAATCTTCGCCGCCTGCGCCACCCGCTCGGCGGTCAGCTTGGGGTCGGCCCTGCGGAGCTTCAGGCTGAAGCCCATGTTGTCGGCCACCGTCATGTGCGGATAGAGCGCGTAGCTCTGGAACACCATGGCGATGTCGCGGTCCTTGGACTCCACCTCGTTGACGACGTGGCCGTCGATCGAGATCGTGCCGCCGCTGATGTCCTCGAGCCCGGCGAGCATGCGCAGCAGGGTGGACTTGCCGCAGCCCGAGGGGCCGACAAGCACCGTGAACTCGCCGTCGGCGATGTCGAAGCCGATGCCGTGGATGACCTTGACGCTGCCAAAGTTCTTTTCGACGTTGCGGAATGCGAGGGATGCCATCGAAGTTCGCTCTTTGGGCGTCAGCTCTTGACCGCGCCGGCCGTCAGGCCGCCGACCATGTAGCGCTTGAACGCGTAGTAGATCGCCGCCGGCGGCAGCGCGTAGACGAGGCCGGTCGCCATCAGCAGCTCCCAGGGCGAATCGTCGGCGGCAAGAAAGTTGCCGAGCGCGACCGAGAGCGTGAAGCTGCGGTCGTTCGAGAGCAGCAGGAAGGCGAACAGGTATTCGTTCCACGCCAGCAGCAGCGCGTAGGTGCCGACCGCCACCAGCGAAGGCAGCATCAGCGGCAGGTAGACGAGCCGGAACAGCTGCAAGGGCGAGGCGCCGTCGATGCGCGCCGCTTCGTCGAGCTCCCACGGCAGCTTGTCGGAGGCCTGCTTCAGCACCCAGATGCAGTAGGGCGAAGCGATCGTCACCATCGCGAGGATGAGCGCCCATTGGCTGTTCAGCAGGCCGTAGTTGCCCATCGTCTTGTACATGGGCACGGCCAGGAAGGCGGCCGGAATGAAGTAGGTGAAGAGCGCCAGGTTCATCACCCTGCGCCCGCCGCGGACGCGCAGGCGGCTGATCGCGAATGCCGCGGTCGTGGCGACGAACAAGGTGATCGCCGCGACGGCCACCGCGATCAGCGTCGAGTTGCCGAGTTGCAGCCAGAAATGCTCGAGGTAGAAGTGCTTCTCGCCGAAGACGAATGCGAAGTTCTGCAGCGTCGGCTCCTTCGGCCAGAGCCGCCCCGAGGTCGCCGAGTCCTTGGTCGAGATCGAGAACAGGAAAAGGTGGTAGATCGGGATCATCGTCCAAATGAATAGCGGGATACCGATCAGCAGCAGCTTCGCCTCAGCGGTGACCGCCTTCCAACCCGTCTTCTTCATGGCCGGGCGCCGGGCCGTCCCGAGCCCGGCCGCGCCCCCTCGAGGGGCAGCGAACGCAGAGAGCGTGGGGGCTTCATTTCGAAAGCCGCTTCATCATGAAGTAGACGAGCGGCAGCACCAGCGGCAGGGCGACGACGATCGACGCCATGGCCAGGTCGACCTGGTCGAGGCGCAGATAGCGGATGCCGAGCGTGGCGAGCACGTGCGTGAGGTCGGCCGGGCCGCCGCCTGTCAGCAGGTAGACGCTGTTGAAGTCGCCGAGCGTCCAGATCATCGACAGGATGGTCGACGTCAGGTAGAGCGTGCGCATCGACGGCCAGGTGATGAAGCGGAACTTCTGCCAGCTCGTCGCGCCGTCGACCGACGCCGCTTCGTATTGCTCAGCCGGGATCGCCAGCCGCCCGGCGACCAGGATCAGGGTCCAGAACGGCAGCGACTTCCAGACGTGCATCAGCATCGAGAAGCTGAGCGCCAGCGTCGGGTCGTTGAGCCAGTTCGGCCCGTCGGCGCCGGTCAGGCGAAAGATGAGCTGGTTGATGACGCCCCACTCCGGGTTGAGCATGAAGCGCACCGAGAGGATGGTCGGGATCGAGGGCACGGCCCAGGGCAGGATGAAGATCATCGAGAGCACCTTGATCCACCAGCGCGGCTGGATCAGGAACCCGGAGAGCACCAACGCGAAGACCATCTTCAGGTTGATAGCGACGACGATGAAGACGATCGTGTTGACGACCGTGCGAAAGAAGATCGGGTCCTCGAAGAGCTTGACGTAGCTTGCAGGATGTCGCGCCAGCCAGAGGCCATAGCAGATCGGATAGAGAACGAAGACGAGAAAGACGATCAGGTAGGGCACGACCAGTGCCAGGCCCCAGAAGCGCCAGCGGTCGAAGCCGCGCCGCGCCGCGGGCTTGCCCGTGGCGACGGCGGTGCCGAGAACGGCGCTCATTGCGCTCTGCGTGTGAAGCTATCCCGGCGAGCCGGCGACCGCCTTGATGCGGGCGATCATCTCGTCGACCGCCTTGTCGACCGGGATCTTCTCGTTGAGCACCCGGTTCGCCGCCTTGGCCCAGACGTTCTCGTTGTTGAGCACGGTGAACTTGTAGTTCTTCGTGAATTCGAAGGTCGTCGTGCCGTTCATGAACTGGTTGTAGACCGAGAGGCGGTGCTTGTCGGCCTTCCAGAAGGGGCTTTGCTGCGCCGTCTTGGTCACCGGGAACCAGCGTCCGAGCGAGCCCTCGACGTAGGGCGTGAGGTTGGCTTCGTCGAGGAAGAAGGAGACGAACTGCTTGGCCGCCGCCTTGTTCTTCGCATCCTTGAAAATGACGCCCGTCTTGATCGCCGCGCGGTAGATCATCTTGCTGCCATCGGGCTTGTTCGGAAAGCCCGCGGTGGTGATCAGGTCGTAGTAGTTCTTCTTCGCGGTTTCTCGCTGCGCGTCGGTCAGCGCAGTGTTGTTCGCGTCGTCGAGCCACTTGGCGGCAATCGAGATCGTCGCGTTGTGCGTCATCACGGTCGTCTTGTTGTGGAAGGCGACGTTGTTGTCGGGGTCCTTCCAGCTCGTCGACGACGGCGGCGAGCAGCCCTTGGTGTAGACGGCGGTGTAGTCGGTCAGGGCGTTGATGAGGCCCTGGCGCACCGTCGGATCGTCGACGAGCAGCTTGCCGCTGTCGTTGACGAGCTTGACGTTGTAGGCGTCCATGAAGGTCAGGAAGGAATAGAACGAGTCGCTCGAGTCGACGCCGAGCGGCTGGCCGATACCGTAGAGCCGCTGGCCGGTCTTCTGGCGGATCGCAGGCTGGACCTTGTCGCACCAGAAGCTCCAGTACTCCTTCCACGCAGTCGGGATGTCGGACTCCTTGAACCCGGCGTCGGCGAGCATGTCCTTCCAATACTCGATGTGCATCGTCTGCTGCTTGATCGGGTAAGCGTAGTAGGCGCGCGTCTTGGTCTGGTCGTTGTAGAGGAAGGTGGTCGACAGCGCCGTCGGCTCGAACTTGGCGCGCAGCGGATCGATCACGCTGGTGACGTCCTCGAGCTTGCCGTCGAAGGCCCACTTGGCGGTGACCTGGAAGTCGTAGACGTCGGCGTAGGCGACGTCGGGCGGGCTGCCGGAGTCGAGCGCGGACACGGTCTTCGGGATCATGTCCTGGATCGCGTATTGCGAGAGCTCGACCTTGATCTTCGGGTGCTTGGCTTCGAACTTCTTGATCGCCGCGAACAGCGCGTCGTCTTCCGACTTGTAGAAGCCCTTGACCCACCAGACGGTGAGCTTTTCCTGGGCCATCGCCTGGCCGGCGAATGCCAGGGCGCAGCCGGCGATGATGCCGGCGATCGTCTTCCTCATCTTGTCTCCTCGGGCGATGGTTTCGGCAGCGGCGGCGGCCTGATTGGCGCAGCGGCAAAACCATACCGGAAGGCGCGCCAAGTCTCAATCCGGACTTAGCGAAGGTTGTCCGGACAACCGCCGGCCGCCGACGCAAGGCTCAGCCGGACCAGCCCGGCTTGCGCTTGTCGATGAAGGCCTGCACGCCTTCGAGCGCCGTCTCGTCCATCATGTTGCAGGCCATGGTGCGGCCCGCGTCGTCGTAGGCGGCCTCGACACCGGTCTCGAGCTGGCGATAGAAGAGCTGCTTGCCCATGGCGATGGCGACGCGCGGCTTGGCGACGATGGCGGCGACGAGCGACTCGACCTCGGCATCGAGCGCGTCGGCCGACGCGACACGATTGACCAGGCCGCGCGCCTTCGCCTCCTCGGCCGAGATGAATTCGCCGGTGACGAGCATCTCGAAGGCGGCCTTGCGCTGCAGATTGCGCGACAGCGCCACGCTCGGCGACGAGCAGAATAGGCCGAGGTTGACGCCGCTCACAGCGAAGCGCGCGCCACTCGCCGCCACCGCCAGGTCGCAGGCGGCGACGAGCTGGCAGCCGGCCGCGGTCGCGACGCCCTGCACCCGCGCGATCACCGGCACCCGCAGTCGCTGGATCGTCAGCATCATGCGTGCGCATTGCGCGAACAGCGTTTCGTAGTAGGCCTGCGACGGCTCGGCGCGCATCTCCTTCAGGTCGTGGCCGGCACAGAAGGCCTTGCCCTCGGCGGCGATGACGACGACGCGGGCGCTGTCGTCGCCGGCGACGGCGTCGAGCTCGCCTTGCATCGCGGCGAGCATGCCTTCGCTCAAGGCGTTGAAGGATTGCGGACGCGCCAGTGTCAGCCGCACGACGCCGCGCTCGTCGCGCTCGCGACGCACGAAAGGCAAGCTCTCCGCGGATGGGGAATCGGCCATGGGTCTTCCTATTCGATCGCCGCGGCGGACTTCGCCCGCTCGCGCAGCTGGAACTTCTGGATCTTGCCGGTCGAGGTCTTCGGGATCGCCTCGAAGCGGATGTCGCGCGGCACCTTGTAGCCGGCGAGCAATGCCTTGCAGTGGGCAACCAGGTCGGCGGCATCGACCTCGACGCCGGCGCGCAGCTCGATGAAGGCGACCGGCGCCTCGCCCCACTTCGGGTCGGGCCGCGCGACCACGGCGCAGGCCAGCACGGCAGCATGGCGGTAGAGAGCGTCTTCGACCTCGAGCGAGCTGATGTTCTCGCCGCCGGAGATGATGATGTCCTTGCTGCGGTCCCTGATCTTGACGTAGCGGTCGGCCTCGATCACGGCCAGGTCGCCGGTGTGGAACCAGCCGCCGGCGAAGGCCTCGGCCGTGGCCTTGGCGTTCTTCAGGTAGCCGTTCATGACGATGTTGCCGCGGAACATGATCTCGCCCATGGTCTCGCCGTCGGCCGGCACCTCGCGCATCGTCTTGGCATCCATGACCGTCATGCCCTCCTCGAGCGCATAGCGTACGCCCTGGCGGCCGTTCAGGCGGGTCTGCTCCGAGAGCGACTCTTCGCGCCACGAAGCGCGCCGCACCGCCACCGACGCCGGCCCGTAAACCTCGGTCAGCCCGTAGACATGGGTGATGTCGAAGCCGATGCGCGACATGCCTTCGATCATCGCCGCCGGCGGTGCCGCCCCGGCGACCATCGCCCTCACCTTTTGCGTGATGCCTGTGCGCATCGAATCCGGCGCGGCGATGAGCAGGTTGTGCACGATCGGCGCGGCGCAGTAGTGGTCGACGCGCTCGCTGCGGATCGCGTCGAAGATCGCCTCGGCCTCGACCTTGCGCAGGCAGACGTGGGTGCCGCCGAGCATCGCCACCGTCCATGGAAAGCACCAGCCGTTGCAGTGGAACATCGGCAGCGTCCACAGGTAGCGCGGGAAGTGCGGCATGGTCCAGGTCGCCGCGTTGCACACCGCGTTGAGGTAGGCGCCGCGATGATGCGTGACCACGCCCTTCGGGTCGCCGGTCGTGCCCGAGGTGTAGGAGACGGCGATCGCATCCCACTCGTCCTGCGGCCCGTTCAAGTGGCCCATAGGTTCGTGCGCGCCGAGCAGCGCCTCGTACTCGTGGGCGCCCAGGCGCTCGCCGGCGCCGCCGTACTCGCTGTCGCAGACGTCGACGACGATCGGCGTGCGGCCGTGCTCGTCGCGCAGGAGGCGCAGTGCCGCGCTCATCGTCGGCGCCAGCTCGCGGTCGGTGATGAGGACGGCGGTTTCGCAATGGGCCATCTGCCAGGCGAGCAGCGCCGCGTCGAGCCGCGTGTTGAGCGTGTTGAGCACAGCGTTCAGCGCAGGCACGGCGTAGTGCGCCTCGACCATCTCGGGCGTGTTGTGCAGCGTCACGCTCACCGTCGTGCCGCGGCCGACGCCGAACGTGGCGAGCGCAGCGGCGAGCCGCGCCGAGCGGTCGCGCGTCTGCCGCCAGCTGTAGCGGCGCCGTCCGTGGACGACCGCCTCGAGGTCGGCGAACACCTCGGCGCTTCGCTCGACGAAGCTGACCGGCGACAGGGCGACGAAGTTGGCAGCGGTCTTGCCGAGGTCTTGCTCGTAGATGTTCATGGTCCGGGGGTCACTTGCAGGGGCTGCGCCGCTATTAGGCGCCAGCTTGGGCCGCCGTCGCGGCGCCGCACTGATCGGGATCAACCCGAAGTCGCTTCGAGGGCCTGGTCGATGTCCCAGAGGATGTCGTCGATGTGCTCGAGGCCGACCGAGATGCGCACCATGTCGGGCCGCACGCCGGCGGCGAGCTGCTGCGCCTCGTCGAGCTGGCGATGCGTCGTCGATGCCGGGTGGATGATCAGCGTGCGCGTGTCGCCGATGTTGGCGAGGTGGCTCATGAAGCGCGCCGACTCGATGAAGCGCACGCCCGCCGGCAGGCCGCCCTCGACGCCGAAGGCGAGCAGGCCCGATGCGCCGGGCCGCCCGCCGACGCTGCGCATCTGCTTGGCCACCAGCGCGTGCTGCGGATGTCGGCGAGCCCGGGATAGCCGACCCAGCTGACCCGCTTGTGCGCGCGCAGGAACTCGGCGACGGCCAGCGCGTTGGCGCAATGCCGCTCCATGCGCAACGGCAGCGTCTCGACGCCTTGCAGGATCTGCCAGGCGCTGGTCGGCGACAGCGCGGCGCCGTAGACGCGCAGCGTTTCCATGCGCGCGCGCATCGTGAAGCCGAAGTCGCCGAAGGTCTCGAAGAAGCGGACGCCGTGATAGCCGCGCGAAGGCTCGGTCATGCCTGGAAACTTGCCGTTGTCCCAGGGAAAGCGGCCGCTCTCGACCATCACGCCGGCCAGCGTCGTGCCGTGCCCGCCGAGGTACTTGGTGGCGGAATGGACGACGATGTCGGCGCCGAAGCGGATCGGGTTGCAGAGAAAGGGCGAAGGCACCGTGTTGTCGACGACAAGCGGCACGCCGTGCGCGTGCGCGACCTCGGCGACGGCCTCGATGTCGAGCACCGAGAGACTCGGGTTGCCGATGCTTTCGGCCATGACGGCGCGCGTGTTCGGCTGCATCGCCGCGGCGAAGGCATCGGTCGACGCGGCGTCGACGAAGGTCGTGGCGATGCCCAGCCGCTCGAGATTGACCGCGAGCAGGCTCACCGTGCCGCCGTAGAGCGCGCCGGCGGCGACGACGTGGTCGCCGGGATTCAACAAGGTCTGCAGGGCGATCGCCTCGGCCGCCATGCCGCTGGCCGAGGCCAGCGCGGCGCGCCCGCCTTCGAGCGCGGCGACGCGTTCCTCGAGCGCCGCGACGGTCGGGTTCGACAGGCGCGAATAGACGTTGCCGAAGGTCTGCAGGTTGAACAGGCTCGCGGCGTGGTCGCAGCTGTCGAAGACGAAGCTGGTCGTCTGGTAGATCGGCAGGGCGCGAGCGCCAGTCGCGGCGTCGGGAATCTGGCCGGCGTGGATCGCCAGGGTCTCGGGCTGGAAGACGCGATCGGCCATGGCGAGTTCGATCCTCAGCCACCGCGCCGCGCCGAGACGACGCCGGTATTGACGCCGGCCCAGTGAAGCCCACCGAACAGGCGCGCGTGCTCGATCTTCACGCAGCGGTCCACGACCACGTCGAGCCCGGCTTCGGCGGCCAGGCGCGCCGCCTCGAGGTTCTTCACGCCGATCTGCTGCCACAGGCATTTGGCGCGGATGGCAATCGCCTGCAGCGCGATCGGCAGCACGTCTTCCGTCCTGCGAAAGACGTCGACGATGTCGACCTGCACCTCGATCGTCTCCAGGCTGGCGTGGCAGCGCTCGCCCAGGATCTCGGTATAGCGCGGGTTCACCGGGATGATCCGGTAGCCGCGCTCCTGCATGTACTTGGCAGCGAAAAAGCTAGGACGGTGCCACTCGGCGGAGAGACCGACGACCGCGATGGTCCGGGTCGAAGTCAGGATGCGGCGAAGCGTGGCGATGTCGTCGGGCACGCCCGACCTTACCGAATCGCGAAGCGACGGTCAAAGGCTCTCGGCCGCGAAAATGAAAAGCCCGTCGGCATCACTCAACGGCTCTGGCAAGAGAGGGTCCGGTGGGGCGCTTGCCACTCCCGGAAACCCGGCTCAGGCGTGCTTGCGGTCGAAGAACTGCTCGTCTTCGGTCGAGCCCTTGAGCGCGGCGGTCGAGGCGTCGCGCTCGATCGTCGTCGTCACGGCGTCGAAGTAGCCGGTGCCGACCTCGCGCTGGTGCTTGACCGCGGTGAAGCCCTTCTCGGCGGCGGCGAACTCCGCTTCCTGCAGCTCGACGAAGGCGCTCATGTTGTTCTTCGCGTAGCCATGCGCGAGGTGGAACATCGAGTAGTTCAGGCTGTGGAAGCCGGCCAGCGTGATGAACTGGAACTTGTAGCCCATCGCGCCCAGCTCGCGCTGGAACTTGGCGATCGTCGCGTCGTCGAGGTTCTTCTTCCAGTTGAAGCTGGGCGAGCAGTTGTAGGCCAGCAGCTTGCCCGGGAATTTCTTGTGAATGGCCTCGGCGAAGGACTTGGCGTAGGCGAGGTCGGGCTTGCCGGTTTCGCACCAGACCATGTCGGCGTACTCGGAGTACGCCAGTCCGCGCGAGATCGCCTGCTCGAGGCCGGGCGTCGTACGGTAGAAGCCTTCGATGGTGCGCTCGCCGGTGAGAAAGCCCTTGTCGTTGGGGTCGACGTCGCTCGTCACGAGGTCGGCCGCCTCGGCGTCGGTGCGGGCGATCACCAGGGTCGGCGTGCCCATCACGTCGGCGGCGAGGCGCGCCGCGGTCAGCTTGGCCACCGCTTCACGCGTCGGCACGAGCACCTTGCCGCCCATGTGGCCGCACTTCTTGACCGACGCGAGCTGGTCCTCGAAGTGGACGCCGGCGGCGCCGGCGTCGATCATCGACTTCATCAGCTCGAAGGCATTGAGCACGCCACCGAAACCGGCTTCGGCATCGGCGACGATGGGCGCGAAATAGTCGATGTCGTCCTTGCCCTCGGACCACTGGATCTGGTCGGCGCGGGTGAAGGTGTTGTTGATGCGTTTGACGACCATCGGCACCGAGTTGACCGGGTAGAGCGACTGGTCGGGGTACATCTCGCCGGCGATGTTGGCGTCGCCTGCGACCTGCCATCCGGAGAGGTAGATTGCCTTCAGGCCGGCCTTGACCTGCTGCATCGCCTGATTGCCGGTGAGCGCGCCGAGCGTGTTGACGAAGGGTTCGGTGTTGACGAGATTCCAGAGCTTTTCGGCGCCACGGCGGGCGAGCGTGTGCTCGACCTGCACCGAGCCGCGCAGCCGCACGACGTCGGCGGCCGAGTAGGTCCGCTTCACGCCCTTCCAACGCGGATTGGCGGCCCAATCCTTCTCGAGGGCTGCCACCTGCTGGTCACGCGTCTGGCTCTGCATCGAATGCTCCATCTGTGATCTTGTCGGGGACCGGAACCGGTCGACTGGGGTCAGCCTAAGGCACGCATAGCGGCCTTCCGGACCTGATTCGCGAAAATTGCGAGATCGAATTTATCAACAACAACAATGACTTGCCAATTGTCTTCCGTAAGATGAAATTCTATCCTTCACCATGAGAAATTTTGCGGCATTGCAGCAACCTTTGCTTCCGCATTATGAGAAACGCATTTTCTGATGCGAAAGCAGACTGCTCAGAAAGTGCAAGGGCGCAGTTCCATCTAGACTCCTCCTTTCGCCGTCTTCGCACCGAAGGCCGACCGAAGGAGCACTCTCATGCACAAGGATCCGAACCCCGCAGCAGCGCCCTCACCCGTTGGAGCCGCAGGCGGCGCCAGTGCGCTCGACCTCGACGCGTTCTGGATGCCCTTCACGGCGAGCCGACAGTTCAAGACAGCGCCGCGCCTGCTCGCCAAGGCCAAAGGCATGCACTACTGGACGCCGGAAGGCCGGCAAGTGCTCGACGCCGTCGCGGGCCTGTGGTGCGTCAACGCCGGCCACGCGCGGCCGAAGATCGTTCAGGCCATCGCCGAGCAGGCCGCTGAGATGGACTTTGCGCCGCCGTTCAACATGGCGCACCCGAAGTCGTTCGAGCTCGCGACCAAGCTCGTCGCGCTGGCACCGGAAGGCCTGGACAAGGTCTTCTATACCAACTCCGGCTCGGAAGCCGTCGACACCGCGCTGAAGATGGCGATCGCCTACCACCGCGCCCGCGGGGAAGGCCAGCGCACCCGCCTGATCGGCCGCGAGCGCGGCTACCACGGCGTCAACTTCGGCGGCATCTCGGTCGGCGGCATCGCCGGCAATCGCAAGAGCTTCGGCACCATGGTCGGCGGCGTCGACCACATGCGCCATACGCACGACCTGAAGAAGAACGCCTTCGCGCGCGGCGTGCCCGAGCACGGCGCCGAGCTCGCCGACGACCTCGAGCGCATCGTTGCATTGCACGACGCCTCCACGATCGCAGCGGTCATTGTCGAGCCGGTCGCCGGATCGACGGGCGTGATACTGCCGCCCAAGGGATACCTCGAGCGGCTGCGTGCGATCTGCGACAAGCACGGCATCCTGCTCATCTTCGACGAGGTCATCACCGGATTCGGTCGCCTCGGCACGCCCTTCGCCGCCGACTACTTCAAGGTCACGCCCGACCTCATGACGGTGGCCAAGGGCATCACCAACGGCTGCGTGCCGATGGGCGCGGTGTTCGCGAAACGCGCGATTCACGACGTCTTCATGCAAGGCCCCGAGCACGTCGTCGAGTTCCCGCACGGCTACACCTACTCGGCGCATCCGCTCGCCTGCGCCGCCTCGCTCGGTACGCTCGAGACCTACGCCGACGATGGACTGCTGACGCGCGCCGAGAAGATGGCGCCGAGCTTCGAGCACGCCGTGCATTCGCTCGACGAGTCGCCGCACGTCATCGACGTGCGCAACATCGGACTGGTCGGTGCGATCGAACTCGAGTCGATTCCCGGCGCGCCTGGCAAGCGCGCCTTCGATGTCTTTCGCACCTGCTTCGAGCGCGGCGTGCTGATCCGCACCACCGGCGACATCATCGCCCTCTCGCCGCCGCTGATCGTCGAGGAAACGCACATCGACCAGGCGATCAGCACCATCGCCGACGTGCTGAAGACCGTCGCCTGACTTCGCCTCGCCGCGGCGTGTTGCCGCGGCCGCGCCGGTCCCGCGCGCCAGGGCCGGCCCGAGGTGTGGACAATCGCCGGTTTGCCCGCCGCCCTGCGCGGCCTGCCTTGCCTGCCCGATGAGCGCCGAAGCCTTTCTGCAGATCAGGAACATCGTCAAGGACTTCGACGGCCACCCTGCCGTCGACAACGTCTCGATCGACATCGTCAAGGGCGAGATCTTCGCCCTGCTCGGCTC
Organism: Burkholderiales bacterium; assembly: GCA_025350505.1. Taxonomy (GTDB): domain Bacteria; phylum Pseudomonadota; class Gammaproteobacteria; order Burkholderiales; family Burkholderiaceae_C; genus Schlegelella_A. The sequence goes on along the minus strand of JANXXS010000222.1, from coordinate 4,945 downwards.
ATCGGGCTGCGGCAAGACAACGCTGCTGCGCATGCTCGCCGGCTTCGAGACACCGACCTCGGGCTCGATCACGCTCGAAGGCCAGGACCTCGCCGGACTGCCGCCGTACGCGCGGCCGATGAACATGATGTTCCAGAGCTACGCACTCTTCCCGCATCTTTCGGTCGCCGACAACATCGCCTTCGGCCTGCGCCGCGACGGCCTGCCCGCCGCCGAGATCGCGGCGCGTGTCGACGCCATGCTCAAGCTCGTGCAGCTCGGCGCGTTCGCCAGGCGCAAGCCGCATCAGCTTTCCGGTGGTCAGCAGCAGCGCGTCGCCCTGGCGCGCAGCCTGGCCAAGAAGCCGCGCCTGCTGCTGCTCGACGAGCCGCTCGGCGCGCTCGACAAGAAGCTGCGCGAGGAGACGCAGATCGAGCTCGCCAACATCATCCACGAGGTCGGCGTCACCTGCGTCATGGTCACGCACGACCAGGAAGAAGCGATGACCATGGCCTCGCGCATCGCGGTCATGAGCGAGGGCCGCTTCCTGCAGGTCGGCGCGCCGGCCGAGATCTACGAGACGCCGACCAGCCGCTTCGTCGCCGACTTCATCGGCAACGTCAACCTGATGGACGGCACCCTGGTCGAAGACGAAGCCGACCATGTCGTCGTCGACTGCGGCGACCTCAAGCACTGGGTCGGCCACGGCATCACCGGCACGCTCGGCATGCCGGTGACGGTGGCGCTGCGGCCGGAGAAGATCCGCGTCGGCGCCGAGCCGCCAGAGCCCGAGCCGGGCGTGCCGGCCGGCGAGTTCAATCGCGTTCGCGGCACGGTCAAGGACATGGCCTACTTCGGCAGCTTCACCGTCTACCACCTGCAGCTCGCCTCGGGCCGCATTCTCAAGATCAGCCAGGGCAACACCGAGCGGCACGGCGCCAGCCTGACCTGGGACGACACGGCGTGGGCGAGCTGGTCGCCGCTGGCCCAGGTGGTGCTCACGCAATGAAGCCGGGCCGCGTCTTCGGCGGGCGCGCCGCGGTCATCGCCGTTCCCTTTGCCTGGCTGGCGGCGTTCTTCCTGCTGCCTTTCCTCGTCGTTGCAAAGATCAGCGTCTCCGAAATGGAGACGACGACGATCTCGGACATCGTCGCCTGGAAGGACGGCGCCATCGCCTTCAGCCTGAAGTTCGGCAACTACGTGCTGCTGACGCAGGACAGCCTCTACTTCAACACCTATCTCGCCAGCCTGAAATACGCTGCGGTGACGACGCTGCTCTGCCTGGCCATCGGCTACCCGTTCGCCTATTTCATGGCGCGCTCCCGGCGGACCCTGCAGCCGGCGTTGGTGATGCTCGTGATGCTGCCTTTCTGGACCTCGTTCCTGCTACGCGTCTACGCCTGGAAGGCCTTGCTCACCGAGCAGGGCCTGGCCGCCAACGCCATCGAGAAGGTCGGCCTCGACCGACTGCTTGCCGCGCTCGGCCTCATCCCCGGGCCGGGTCAGCTCATGAACACTCCCTTCTCGCTCGTGCTCGGCATGACCTACACCTACCTGCCGTTCATGATCCTGCCGCTCTACTCGAACCTGGCGAAGATGGACCTGCGCCTGCTCGAAGCCGCCTCCGACCTCGGCGCGACGGCATGGACGGCGTTCTGGAAGGTGACCGTGCCGCTGTCGCGCGCCGGCGTCGTCGCCGGCGCCATGCTGGTCTTCATCCCCTGTGTCGGCGAGTACGTGATCCCCGAGCTGCTCGGAGGGCCGCAGACGCAGATGATCGGCCGCACTCTCTGGGACGAGTTCTTCAGCAACAACGACTGGCCGATGGCCTGCACCGTCGCCGTGACCATGGTGCTGCTCGTGATCGTGCCGGTCGCCGTGTTCAGTCGCTACCAGGCCGAGGTGCAGGAGCGCCGCACATGACGGCGCGCCCCCGCTTCGACATCGCCGCCTTCAACCGCGCCTTCGCGCGCGGCTGGCTCGGACTCGGCTTCGCCTTCCTCTACGTGCCGATCGTCGCCCTGGTCGTCTATTCGTTCAACGACTCGCCGGTGGCCAACGTCTGGCGCGGCTTCACGCTGAAGTGGTACGTCGCGTTGGCTTCCGACCGTGAGCTGCTCGCCGGGCTGGCCCTGTCGCTGAAGGTCGCGCTGGCGACGGCTTCGGCGTCGCTCGTTCTCGGCATCCTCGCCGCATTCGCGCTGACGCGCTATCGGCGCTTCTTCGGCCGCACCCTCTTCGCCGGCATGGTCGCGGCGCCGCTGGTCATGCCCGAGGTCATCATCGGCCTGTCGCTGCTGCTCATGCTCGTCTCGCTGCAGCGCGCCACCGAGGCCTGGTTCGGCGTCGGCTTTCCCGAGCGCGGCATGATGACGATCTGGCTCGGCCACCTGCTGCTCGGCATGGCCTATGCCACCGTCGTCGTGCGGGCCCGCCTGCAGACGCTCAATCCCCAGCTCGAAGAGGCGGCGATGGACCTCGGCGCGCGGCCCTGGCAGGTGTTCTGGCTGGTGACGCTGCCGATGATCGGCCAGGCCCTGGTCTCCGCCTTCCTGCTCACCTTCACGCTCTCGCTCGACGACGTCGTGCTCTCGGCGTTTCTCTCGGGCCCGGGCGCGACGACGATGCCGCTGGTCATTTTCTCGCGCGCCCGGCTCGGCCTGAACCCGAGCGTGAACGCGGTGGCAACCATCATCATCGCGCTGGTGGCGATCGGCGTGGTCGCCGCGAGCTTCGTGCTGGCACGCAACGAGCGGCGCCACGCCCAGGACATGGCTGCTGCCAACCGGAGACAAGAATCATGAACGTGTGGCTCGCCTATCTCTGCCTCGCCCTGGCGATGGCCATCGTCGGCGCCTACGTCGGCTTCTCGAAGGCGCTGGTCATCGTCTTTCCGATCTTCCTGCTCGCCTGGATGCGCTTCGCCATCGCCGCCGTGGCGATGGCGCCCTGGCTGCGCCGGCCGGCTGGCGAAGCACCGCTCGACGCGCCGGCGCACCGCCTGGTCTTCCTCGAATCGTTCTTCGGCAACTTTCTCTTCTCGATCTGCATGCTGTTCGGCATGAAGCAGAGTTCGGCGTTATCGGCCGGCGTGATCATGGCGGCGATCCCGGCGACGGTCGCCATCCTGTCCTGGCTGATCCTCGATGAACGCGTCAGCCTGCGCGGCGCCGCCGGCATCGCCTGCGCCATCGCCGGCATCGCCCTCGTCTCGCTGGCCAAGGACGACGAGGGCGAAACGATCGGCACGCTCGCCGGCAACCTGCTCCTCATCGGCGCCATGACCTGCGAGGCGATCTACGTCGTCATCGGCAAGAAGCTCGCAGCGCGGATCGGGCCGAAGCGGATCAGCGCGCTCATCAATCTTTGGGGCCTGGCGCTGGTAACGCCGTTCGCGATCTGGCAGTTTCCCGGCTTCCACTTCAAGTTCATCGACGCGTCGTACTGGGGCCTGCTCGTCATGTACTCGATCGGCGCGAGCATCGTCACCGTCTGGCTGTGGATGACCGGCTTGAAGCGCGTGCCGGCATCTTCGGCGGGCGTGTTCACGGTCTTCCTGCCGGTGAGCGCGGCGGCGGTCGGCGTCTGGGTCTACGGCGAGACCTTGAACGCCTGGCAGATCGGCGCCATGGCGCTGGCGCTGGCAGGAGTCGTGCTCGCGGCCTGGCCGGCGCGCTGGCAAGCGCCCTTCGCCGAGTGGCCGGCGCCGACCTGAGCGACGACTCCGAGCGGCGCTAGCGCTTGCGCGCCAGCGTCACGCCATCGCCGATCGGCAGCATCGCCATATCGACGCGCTGGTCGGCGTGGATCTTGTCGTTGAGCGCCTGCAGCGCCTTCGTGTCCGCGTCTTCCGCAGGGCGGGCGACGCTGCCGCCCCAGAGCACGTTGTCGATGGCGATCAGGCCACCCGGGCGCAGCAGCACCAGGCAGCGCTCGTAGTAGGCGTCGTAGCTCGCCTTGTCGGCATCGATGAAGGCGAAGTCGTACTGCCCGGACTCGCCGGCGGCAATGTGCGCGTCGAGCGTCTGCGTCGCCGGCGCGAGCTGCAGGTCGATCTTCGCCGCCACGCCCGCCTGCTCCCAGAACGGTCGGCCGACGCGCGTGTATTCGTCGCTGATGTCGCAAGCGAGCAGTCGCCCGTCGTCGGGCAGGGCCAGCGCCACGGTCAACGCGCTGTAGCCGGTGAAGACGCCGATCTCGATGGCGCGGCGCGCGCCGATCAGCTTTACGAGCAGGGCCATGAACTGCGCCTGCTCCGGGCCGATCTGCATGCCTGCAGCGCGGTGCGTCCGCGTCGCTTCGCGCAGGCCGGTCTGCGCCGGATGCTCGCGTGCCGAATGGGCGACCAGGTAGTCGCGCAGCGTGTCGTCGAGCGGTGTGTTGCGATTGGCCATGCTGATGTTTTCTCGGTTTGAAGGGGTCAGGCCGGCATGGCCTCGATCTGTTCCTGGCCCTGCCCGGCCATCGCCGAGCGCGCCAGCCGGGAAACGACATGCGCCGGCTCGGCCTTCAGGCGATGGTCCGACCAGACCTGGCGCCAACGCCGCGCGCCGGGCTCGCCGTTGCGCAGGCCGAGCATGTGCCGGGCGATGCGCGACCACGGCTCGCCACTCACGCGCATCCTCATTTCCATGTAGTCGACCATCGCCGCTTCGACCGCGTCGCGATCCAGCGTGCGTGGCGCGTCGCCGAAGAAAAGCGCATCCCACGACGCCAGCGACCACGGATGGTGATACGCCTCGCGGCCGATCATGACGCCATCGACTTCTTGCAGATGCGCAGCGATCTGCGCCGCCGTCGTCACGCCGCCGTTGACGACGAAAGCGAGCGCAGGGAAATCGCGCTTCAGCCGCGTCACGACCTCGGGGCGCAGCGGCGGCAGCTCGCGGTTCTCTTTCGGGCTTACGCCCTTCAGCCAGGCGTTGCGCGCGTGCACGATGAAGACCTCGCAGCCGCCGGCCGCCAC
>JANXXS010000220.1 GCA_025350505.1 Burkholderiales bacterium | reverse complement strand
CGCGCCGGCCGGCGCGCCGCTCCCCGGGACGTTCGGGTCGCCGCCGCCGCAAGCGGCGAGCAGCAGGGCCGAGAAGGCCCAGGGGCTCAGTGATCGAAATGCTCTCATGCGAAACCTCGTGTGCGCGGCGAAGCGAACGATCGTTCACTTTTGCCGGCACTATAGGTCGCGGAGTCGCACCCGCACTTCGGTTAAACCCGGGATGGTGCGCCGCCGCAGGCGGGCGGGCATGCCGGCTCGGGCCCCGAGGACCGGGCCGCCTCGCTACTGGAAGTGCGCGAGCATTCTCTCCAGCGCCATCGTGAACGGCACCTGCATCATCGGCAGCGTCAGCAGCACGCCGACGAGGCCGACGCCGAGCGTGATCGGAAAGCCGATGGCGAAGATGTTCATCTGCTGCGCGACGCGCGAGATGATGCCGAGCACCAGGTTGGCGAACAGCAGCATCGCCACCAGCGGCAGCGCGATCCACAGGCCCAGGCTGAAGATCTCGGCGCCCCAGCGATGCGGCTCGACGGCGCGCAGGAAGGCGAAGGGCTCGCTCGAGACCGGAAACGCGGTGAAGCTCTGCACGATGGCGCCGATCAGCATCAGGTGCCCGCCCATGACGATGAACAGCCACGACACGGCGACGCCGAAAAAGCGGCTGACGGCAGTGTCCTCGCTCGCCGTCATCGGGTTGAAGAAGGCGGCGAAGTTGAGGCCCATCTGCAGGCCGATGATCTCGCCCGCGAACTCGACGGCGGTGAAGACGATGCGCACCGCGAAGCCGAGCGAGACGCCGATCAGCACCTGCTGGATCACGGCCATGAAGCCGGCGCCGGAGGCGAGCTCGATAGGCTCGATCTCTGGAATCGTCGCCTGCGCGCAGAACGCGATCAGGAAGGCGAGACCGATGCGCAGGCGCAGCGGCACGCTGCGCTGGGCAATGATCGGCAGCGAACCGAACAAGGCCAGGACGCGGATGAACGGCCAGAGGATCGGCGTGACCCAGGCGAGGACCTGGGCTTCGGTGAAGGTCAGCATGTCGCTGCGTCGGTTGTTTGGCGTCGGACGGCCTCGGGCACGGGGCGGCCCCCTCCGCTCATGTCCCCCGAAGGCCGCCTGCGGCGGCCTTCTCCTCCTAATACTTCGCTGCGGGGGCCGCCCCACGCCCGAGGCACCGCGACCATTGCGTCGTCGAAGCGGCACGGCGGTGGCGGATCGGGACGGTGGGGCGCTCTGCGCAGCGAAGTATCAGGAGGAGAGACGCGGCGCAGCCGCGGCTCGGGGGACATGAGCGGAGCAGAGCGCCCCGGCGGCCCGATCCTGTCGGACGTGATACCGGCATTCACAGTCAGCCGACGACCGACGGAATCGCCTGCAACGTGCGCTGCAGGAACTCGACCAGCGTCGTCAGCATCCACGGCCCGGCGATGGCGAGCACGGCGACGGCGGCGACGACCTTGGGCACGAACGACAGCGTCGCCTCGTGGATCTGCGTCGCCGCCTGGAAGATGCTGACGACCAGGCCGACGGCGAGCACCGTGAGGAGCAGCGGCGCGGCGACGATGAGCATGATGTAGAGGCTCTGCTGGCCGTAGGTGAAGACTTGTTGTGAGTCCATGGCGCGAGGGTCGGTGCTAGGCGACGAAGCTCGCGGCCAGCGAGCCGAGCAAGAGGTTCCAACCGTCGGCGAGCACGAACAGCATCAGCTTGAACGGCAGGGCGATGAGCACCGGCGACAGCATCATCATGCCGAGCGACATCAGCACGCTGGCGACGATCATGTCGATGATGAGGAAAGGCAGGAAGACCAGGAAGCCGATCTGGAAGGCGCTCTTCAACTCGCTCGTGACGAAGGCCGGCACCAGCACCTTGAACGGCACGTCGGCGGTCTTCACCGACGGGTCGATGCGTGCCAGCTTGGCGAAGAGCATCACGTCGGCCTGGCGCGTCTGCTTCATCATGAACTCGCGCACCGGGCTTTCGCCGCGCTTCAGCGCCTCGTCGAAGGCGATCTTGTTCGTCGCGTAGGGCTGGTAGGCGTCGGCGTAGACCTTGTCGATGGTCGGGCCCATGACGAAGAAGGTGAGAAAGAGGCTGAGGCCGATCACGACCTGGTTCGGCGGCGCCGCCTGCGTGCCGAGCGCCTGGCGCAGCAGGCTCAACACGATGACGATGCGCGTGAAGCTCGTCATGAGCAGCAGCACCGCCGGCAGGAAGCTGAGCGCGGTGAAGAAGAGGAGCGTCTGCACCGGCACCGAGTAGCTGGTGCTGCCGGCGCTTTGCCCGATCAGGAGCGGCAGCGTCGCGCCGACTTCGCCGGGTGTCTGCGCCGATGCCGGAAAGGCGGCGACGACGAGCGCCACTGCGACCAGCGCGACCAGCGCGAGCCAGGCGACGCGATGGCGCGCCGAGCGCTTGAAGTGGTCGTGCAGCTCTTCGGTCTCGCGCCGGTGCGCGGCCAGGGCGATGCGCTCAAACGGCATCGCTGTCTTTCGGGTCGGCGCGGCGGAACCGGCCGAGGATCTGCGCGAACGCCGGATACGGTGCGGCGCCGGCACCGGGCACCGCCTCGACGCTTTGCGCCGCCATCGAATGCAGCGTCGTGATCGACGACGGCGTGACGCCGAGCACCAGCCAGCGGCGCTCGTCGCCGCTGCCGACCTCGACCGTGACGATGCGCTGCGAGGTCGAAAGCGGCAGCGAGGCGATGCTCTTCATCACGCCGGCGTTGCCGCCGCCGCCGAGCGGCGTGCGTTTCAGGAACCAGAGCGTGACCGGGATCAGCGCGACGATCGCGCAAAACCAGAGCAGCGAACTCAGACCGTTCGGCATCGCGAGCAATAGGTCGGCCGGCCGCCGGGCCGTCCCAAGGCCGGCCGCGCCCCCTCGGGGGGCAGCGAACGAAGTGAGCGTGGGGGCACCATTTCTAGCCGCGGCTCAAGCGGCGCATGCGCTCGCTCGGCGTGACAATGTCGGTCAGGCGGATGCCGAACTTCTCGTTGACGACGACCACCTCGCCCTGCGCGATCAGGTAGCCGTTGACGAGCACGTCCATCGGCTCGCCGGCCATCGCCTCGAGCTCGACGACCGAGCCCTGCGCCAGCTGCAGGATGTTCTTGATCGGGATCCGCGTGCGCCCCAGCTCGACCGTGAGCTGGACCGGGATGTCGAGGATCATGTTGATGTCGTTGCCCGCCGTCGAGCCGGTGGTCGGCGCGAAGGTGGCGAACGACGCCGGCGAGACCTGGTCGGCCGCGGCGTGCACCTCGGAGGCGGTTTCGTTGCCGGCC
>JANXXS010000126.1 GCA_025350505.1 Burkholderiales bacterium | reverse complement strand
GAGCAGATGCCGTCGCCGCCCATGAATTTCGGCGTCATGCCGAGCTGCTTCATCTGGCGGATCATCGGGCCGGCCACGGCGTCCATGCCGCCGAAGAACACGACGTCGGGCTTCTTCGCCTTGACCGCGGTCAGGATGGCGGTGAAGTCGGTCGCGTTGGCGGTCGTGAACTGGGTGTCCTGGATCGCGCCGCCGGAGGCCTTGACAGCCTTGGCGAACTCCTCGGCGACGCCCTGACCGTAGGCGGTGCGGTCGTCGATCACGACGATCGACTTGCCCTTCAGGTCCTTGACCGCGTAGCGGCCGAGCGTGCCGCCCAGATGCACGTCATCGGCGACGACGCGAAACGTCGTCTTGAAGCCCTGGCGCGTGTACTTCGGGTTGGTGGCCGAAGGCGAGATCTGCGGAATGCCGGCGTCGCTGTAGATCTTGGACGCGGGAATCGAGGTGCCCGAGTTCAGGTGGCCGATCACGCCGTTGACCTTGGCGTCGACCAGCTTGTTGGCGACGGCCGTGCCTTGCTTCGGGTCGGCGGCGTCGTCTTCGGCGACGAGCTCGAACTTGGCCTTCTTGCCGCCGATCATGACGCCCTTGGCGTTCAGCTCGTCGATGGCCATGCGGGCGCCGTTCTCGTTGTCCTTGCCCAAGTGGGCGATGCCGCCGCTGGTCGGGGCGACGTGGCCGATCTTGACGACCATGTCCTGTGCCGAGACGGCGCCGGCAAACATCACCACCGCCGCTGCGGCGATCACGTTGAATCTGAGTTGCATGCAATACCTCCGGTTTGAAATAGGAATCGGGTCCAGACGTTGCGCGCCCGAAGCGCGAGACGATACCGCAAATGGGCGGTCGGTCCGAATCGGGATTTACATCGACGGCGCGAAAGCACGGCGCCGCGCGCAGGCGCCCGCTGCGCTCAACGGTCTTCGCGCCGCGACAGCTCCTGGGCTACCGCGCGGGTGACGGCGTCGCGCAGCGCCACCGTCAGCTCCTTGCGTGCGTCGCGGATCAGCGTGTCAGTCGCCCGCGCCAGCACCGGTGCCAACGCCTCGCGCAGGCGCACCTCGAGCATGAGGTCGATCTGCCTTTGCAAGTCGGCAAGGACATGCTGGACCAACTGCGTCTCGTTGATCGGCGCCGGCGTCGGCGTCGGCACGGCAGGGGCTGCCACGGCGGCCGGGGCCAGCGGCGCGGCGGGCAGCGCGGCAGACGCGGGCACCGGGGCGACGATGGGCGCCGCAGCGGGCGGTGGCGCCGGCACTGCGACGGGCGCCTCTGCAGCGAGCGGCGCCGCAGCGGGCGCGGCTGCCACGTAGGCGGGCGGTGCCGGCGGCAACGGTGCCGGCGTGGGCGTCGGTGCAGGCGCGATCGGCGCCTGTCCCGGCCAGGGCACGACCTCGGTCAGGGTCGGGATGCCGGCCGGCGGATTGCGGCCCGGACCGGTGCCGCTCAAGCCGCCACCTCGTGCCGGTCGATCGCATAGCCGCGCCCGGCGTAGACCTTCCAGCGCTCGCGCGCGGCGGCGCGGTCAGCGGGGTCGGTCGACACCACTTCGATGACGCGCACGAAAGTCTCGAAGCCGCGCGGTGCGGATTGGCCGAGGTTGACCAGAGCGACGTGATGCGGCGCGGCCAGCGCATCGGGTGCCAGCCAGACGGTGCCGGCGTGCAGGCGCGACGGAACGGCATCGACGTCGCGGGCCCAGGCGTGGGCGACGAACTCGGCCGGGCCGAGCGCCCAGAGCTCGCGGTCGAGCTCGGCGAGCAGATCGTCAGGCCCGGTGACGGCGATCGGCGTGCCCTGTCGTGCCGCCTTGCGCAAGAGCCTGCAGGCATAGCCGGTGCGGCTCGGCACGTTGAAGTGAAAGCGGATCTCGGTCATCGACGATTCGGCCGCGCGCCAGGCCTGCTGACGATCTCAGCCCGCCTGGCCGAGCACGAAGTGCGTGAGGAGGCCGACCGGGCGGCCGGTCGCACCCTTGGCGGCGCCCGACTTCCAAGCGGTGCCGGCGACGTCGAGATGCGCCCACGGGTACTTGGCGGTGAAGCGGCGCAGGAACATGGCGGCGGTGATCGCCCCGCCCGGTCGCGGGCCGACGTTGGCCATGTCGGCGAAGTGGCTCTTCAGCGCCTCGCCGTATTCGTCGTCGAGCGGCATGCGCCAGCACGGATCGAAGGCGGCCTGGCCGGCGGCGAGCAACTTCTGCGCGACGCCGTCGTCGGCACTGAAGAGGCCCGAGTGGTGGTGGCCGAGGGCGATCACGCAGGCGCTGGTCAGGGTCGCGACGTCGACGACGACGGCCGGCTTGAAGCGCTCGGCGTAGGTCAACGCGTCGCACAGGATGAGACGGCCCTCGGCGTCGGTGTTCAGGATCTCGACGGTCTGGCCCGACATGCTGGTGACGACGTCGCCCGGCTTGACGGCCGTGCCGCTCGGCATGTTCTCGCAGGTCGGGATGATGCAGACGAGGTTCAGCTTCGCCTTCAGCGTGGCGATCGCGTGCAGCGTGCCGAGCACGCTCGCCGCGCCGCCCATGTCGAACTTCATCTCGTCCATCTCGCCGGCCGGCTTGATCGAGATGCCGCCAGTGTCGAAAGTAATGCCCTTGCCGACCAGGACGACCGGCGGCTTGCCCTTGGCCGCGCCCTGGTAGCGCGCGACGATGAAGCGCAGCGGCTCGGCCGAGCCCTGCGCCACGGCCAGGAAGGAACCCATGCCGAGCTTTTCGACCGCCTTCTTGTCGAGCACCTCGACCTCGAGGTCGAACGCCTTGCCGATCTTCTTCGCTTGCTGGCCGAGCCAGGTCGGCGTGCATTCGTTGCCCGGCCGGTTGCCGAACTCGCGCGCCAGGGTCACGCCTTCGGCGATCGCCGCGCCGCGCACGAGGCCGGCCTGCACGGCCCTGGCGTCGCCCTTCTGGCACAACAGGGTCAGCGACTTCGGCGCCCAGGCCGCGGGCGCGCTCGGCTTGCTGTGCCGATACAGGTAGGTCGCATCGGCGAGCGCGAGGACCGCCGCCTCGGCATGGCCGTCGCCCAGCGCTCCCGTGCCGGCCCAGCCGACGGCGACGCTCTTCGCGCCGCTCGCCTTGAGCGCGACGAAGCCGTGCGCCGCTGCCGACTTGAACGACTTGGCCGAGCTGTCGCCGGCCACCGAAACGACGACGCGCTTGGCCGCCACGCCGGCTGGTCGATGCAGATAGAGCGTCTTGCCCTTCTTCAGCGCCAGGTCGCCGTGGCTGACGGCGTCGGCAAGCAATTCGGCAAGCGGCGCGCCGAGCGTGGCGTCGATCGACTCTCCGGCGACGACGAGGACGAGGCCGTCGACCTCGAGCGCGGCGAGGCCTTGTGCAGTAACGATACGGTGACCGAAGTCCATAATTCCCGGAGCAGTGATTCAGCGAACGATGTTATTCGATTCCACTTTGCGCCGAGAGCTGGCGCGCAACTTCGGCGGCACGCTGGTCGTCATCATCACGATCGTGCTGACGATCATGTTCATCCGCACGCTCGGCCAGGCGGCGGTCGGGCGCGTCAGCCCGCAGGACGTGGCTCTGCTGCTCGCCTATATCGGCCTCGGCCACCTGCCGACGATGCTCGCGCTTTCGCTCTTCGTCGCCGTCGTTGCCACGCTGTCGCGCATGTACCGCGGCAGCGAGATGACGATCTGGTTCGCGAGCGGCGTCTCGCTGAGCCGTTTCGTGCGCCCGGTGCTGCGCACGAGCTGGCCTGTGCTGGTGCTGATCGCCCTGCTCGCGCTGTTCGTGTGGCCCTGGCAGAACGAGCGCAGCGCCGAGCTGGCCGACCAGTTCGACCGCCGCTCCGACCTGTCGCGGGTCGCCCCGGGGCAGTTCCAGACCTCGGGCGACGGCCAACGCACCTTCTTCTTCGAGGGCAGCGCCAGCGACGCGACGACCGGCCGCAACGTGCTCATCGTTACCTCGCGCGGCGGCGTCGAGTCGGTGACGACGGCCCGGAGCGGCCACATCGAAAGCGAAGGCGACAGCCGCTTCGTCGTCCTGAGCAAGGGGCAGCGCAACGAGCAGGGCGCCGTCAACGGCGGGAAGACGCTATCGCGCTTCGACAACTACCGCTCGCTTGCCGGCGACCGCGTCGCCGACGTTCGCAACGGCCTGCCGCCGAAGGCGCGGCCCAGCCTGCAGCTGCTGCGCGAGCCGACCGCCGCGAACCAGGGCGAGCTGGTCTGGCGGCTCGGCCTGGTCCTCGCCGGCGCCAACATGCTGCTGCTCGGCATCGGCATGTCAGCGTCGAACCCGCGTCATGCCAGCAACTGGAACCTGCTGTTCGCGCTGCTCGGCTTCTTTGCCTACTACAACCTGATCAACCTGACGCAGGCCTGGGTTGCCTCGGGCCGGCTCGGCATGGGCGCCGCGCTGCTCGCCGCGCACGGCGGCGCCTTCGTCCTCGGCCTGGCGCTGCTCTGGTGGCGCGAGCACGGTACCAGCCGCGTCGTCGTGCCGCGGCGCAGGGTGCGGCGTCGCGTCGTCGCTGCCGCTGCGGACGCCGCATGAGGACGGTGCGCCGGCTCTTCTATGCCGACATCGCCTCTGCCGTCGCCTTCGTCGGGCTCGCCTTCCTCGCCCTCTTCTTCTTCATCGATTTCGTCGACGAGCTGGGTGGCATCGGCCAGCGCGGCTACACCGCGCTGCACGCCGCCGCCTACGCGCTGCTGCTCGCGCCCGGCCACTTCTACGAGCTGATGCCGCTGGCCGTGCTGATCGGCACGATCTACGCCTTGGCCCGGCTGGCCCAGTCCTCGCAGTACACGATCCTGCGCACCGGCGGTCTGGGGCCAGGCCGGGCACTCTGGCTGCTCACCAGCCTGGCGCTCGTCTTCGGGCTCATCACCTTCGTGTTCGGCGACTACCTGGCACCCGTCAGCGAGCGCGTCGCGAGCCAGCTGAAGGCGGCCTTCAGCGGCAGCCTCAAGCTCGAACGCTCGGGCGCCTGGATCAAGGAGCACGCGTCGACGCCGGCCGGCGAGCGCAGCTATTCGATCAACGTCGGCTCGGCCGAACGCGGCACCGTGCTTCGCAACGTGCGCATCTTCGAGTTCGACGCCGACGGGCGCCTGCTCGAGCGCACCAGCGCCGCCGAAGCCCGCGTCGGCAAGGACGGCACCTGGGCGCTCGCCGACGTCGCCGTCACGCGCTGGGTCGAGTCGGGCGCCGAGTCGACGGTGAAGGAAGAAAAGCTCGCCACGCTCGACTGGAAGAGCACGCTCGGGCCCGACGTCGTCGCCGCCGCGGTGCTGCCGGTGACGACGATGTCGACGCTGGACCTCTGGCGCTACATCGGCCACCTCGCCGACAACGAGCAGGCGGCGCAGCTGCAGAAGATCCAGTTCTGGAAGCGCGCGCTCTATCCCTTCGCCTGCCTGGTCATGGTCGGCCTCGCCCTGCCCTTTGCCTACCTCAACGCGCGCTCGGGGGGCGTCAGCCTGAAGGTCTTCATCGGCATCATGCTCGGCGTAAGCTTCGTGCTGCTGAACAACGTCTTTCGCCACCTCGGCCTGCTCGGCAACTGGACGCCGTGGATCGTCGCCGCCGCCCCCGGCGCGCTCTATCTGCTGCTCTCGCTGGCTGCGTTCAGCTGGCTGGTGCGCTATCGATGAGCGGTGCGCTGATCCTGTTCGCGCATGGCGCGCGCGACGCGCGCTGGGCCGGGCCTTTCGAGGCGATCGCGGCACGGATCCGGCAGGCCGATCCAGGCCGCCGCGTCGAGCTCGCCTTCCTCGAGCTGATGACGCCCGACCTGGCCGAAGCGGCGCGTCGCGCCGCCACTGCCGGCGCGACGCGCATCGACGTCGTGCCGCTCTTCCTCGGCACCGGCGGCCATCTGCGCAAGGACCTGCCACCCCTCGTCGAGGGCCTGCGCGCCGCCCATCCCGGGCTCGACATTCGCCTGCACGAAGCGATCGGCGAGAACGAGTCGGTGATCGCGGCGATCGCGGCGGCCGCCCTCGCGGCGACGCGCTTCGGTGAATAATTCGCCGCTTCTTCCCACGGCCTTAGTCCGGTCATGAACCTCCACCAGTTCAGGTTCGTCCAGGAAGCGGTTCGCCGCGACCTCAATCTCACCGAGACGGCGAAGGCCCTGTTCACGTCGCAGCCCGGCGTGTCGAAGGCGATCCTCGAGCTCGAAGGCGAGCTCGGCATCGACATCTTCGCCCGCCACGGCAAGCGCCTGCGCCGCGTCACCGAGCCCGGCCGCGAGGTGCTGAAGTCGATCGAGGTGATCATGCGCGAGGTCGGCAACCTGAAGCGCATCGGCGACGAGTTCTCCAAGCAGGACGCCGGCACGCTCTCGATCGCCACCACGCATAGCCAAGCGCGCTACTTCCTGCCCGGCCCGATCGCGCAGATGCGCAAGCGCTTTCCCAAGGTGACGATCAGCCTGCATCAGGGCACACCCGAGCAGGTGGCCAAGATGGTCTACGAAGAGGTCGGCGACTTCGGCCTGGCGACCGAGTCGCTCAACAACTACGCCGACCTGGTGTCGATGCCATGCTACGAGTGGCAGCACGTGATCGTGCTGCCGGCCGGCCACCCGCTGGTCGCGGTCGACCGGATCTCGCTCGAAGACCTGGCGCCGCTGCCGCTCATCTCCTACCACCCGTCGTTCTCGGGCAGGAAGCGCATCGACGCGGCGTTCGCGACGCGCGGGCTGCAGCCGAACATCGTGCTCGAGGCGATCGACGCGGACGTCATCAAGACCTACGTCAAGCTCGGTCTCGGCATCGGCATCGTCGCCGAGATCGCGATGCGCGAAGAGGGCCAGGGCGGCGAGCTGGTGTCCCGCCCGGCCGGCCACCTGTTCGGCCAGAACGTCGCGCGCATCGCCTTCAAGCGTGGCGCCTACCTGCGCAACTTCGTCTACGCCTTCGTCGAGATGCTCTCCGACCGCCTGAGCCGCAGCCTCGTCGAGCGCGCCATGGCCGGCGATCCGCAGGACTACCAGCTGTGAGCGCCATGCTCGACAGGACGGTCGCGGACGACCCGGCCCGCACGCCGCCGATCGAGAGCCGGTTGCCGAAGGTCGGCACGACCATCTTCACGGTCATGTCGGCGCTCGCGCAGCAGCACGGCGCGGTCAACCTCGGCCAGGGCTTCCCCGACTTCGCGTGCGACCCGAGGCTCGTCGACGCCGTCGACACGGCGATGCGCAGCGGCCTCAACCAGTACCCGCCGATGACCGGCGTGCCGACCCTGCGCGAGCGCGTCGCCGAAAAGATCGGGGCGATCTACGGCCACCGCTACGACGCCACCACCGAGATCACGATCACCGCCGGCGCGACGCAGGCGATCCTCACGGCCATCCTCGCCCTGGTGCATGCGGGCGACGAGGTGATCGTGCTCGACCCGAGCTACGACAGCTACGACCCGAACATCGTCCTCGCCGGGGCTGTGCCGGTGCACGTGCCGCTGGTGCCCGGCAGCTTCGCGCCCGACTTCGACCGCATCGGCGCGGCGATCACGCCACGCACCCGCGCCATCGTCATCAACACGCCGCATAACCCGAGCGGCACCTGCTGGTCCGAGGCGGACATGCACCGGCTCGCGGCCCTGCTGCGGCCCACCGACGTCGTCGTCATCAGCGACGAGGTCTACGAGCACATGGTCTACGACGGCGAGCACCAGAGCGTCGCCCGCTTTCCCGAACTGGCGGCGCGCAGCGTCGTCGTTTCGAGCTTCGGCAAGACCTATCACGTCACTGGCTGGAAAGTCGGCTACGCGGCGGCGCCGGCGGCGCTGATGGCCGAGTTCCGCAAGGTGCACCAGTTCAACGTCTTCACGGTCAACACGCCGATGCAGCACGGCATCGCCGCCTTCATGGCCGACCCTTCGCATCACCTCGGCCTGCCCGCGTTCTACCGCGCCAAGCGCGACTACTTCCGCGCCGGCCTGGCGAAGACGCGGCTGCGCATCCTGCCGTGCCAGGGCACCTACTTCCAGTGCGTCGACTACTCCGCCGTGAGCGAGCAGAGCGAAGCCGATTTCTGCCTCTGGCTGACCAGGGAAATCGGCGTCGCCGCGATTCCGTTGTCGGCCTTCTATGCCGACGCCTTCGAGCAGTGCATCGCCCGCTTCTGCTTCGCCAAGAAGGACGAGACGCTGGCTCTCGCGCTGGACCGCCTCGCGTCGCTCTGAGCGCGACGTCGTCGGCCGCTCAGCCGGTGCCGCGGCGAGCCGGGTTGCGGCGGATGAGCAGGTCGCTCATGGTCGCGTCCTCGGGCCAGTTCGAGACGTCGAGATCGACCGAGAGACGGCCTGCCGCGGTTTCGATGTCGTCCTGGTTTTCTTCCTCGGCCGCGTCCAGCGTCTCGGCGGTCGCGCCCTCGAGCGGCAGGAACAGATCGATCGAGCCGAAGTCGGTCTCGACGTTGCCCGAGAGCTCGCGCGCGATCGAGTAGAGGAACAGCAATTCGCGGTAGGCCGGAAAGTCGAAGGTCTCTTCGGCGGCCTGGCGCCGGAACAGCAGGTTGTCGAGCGCCTGCATCGCCGACAGCGGCGTCGACCACAGCGACTGCAGGCGTGCCACCGTCTGCGGATAGGCATCGAGCGCGCGGCCGAGGTGAAGCGCCGAGCTCCAGTCCGGCGCATAGGCGTTGAAGCGCTCGTTGAAGATCTTGCGCACGCGGTCGTAAGCGGCCTGCTCGCCGCGCCGCTGATGGATCTCGAGCAGTTGCAGATAGGGCAAGGGGCTCTTGCCACCGACGCCCTGCATGTAGCCGTCGAGGAGCGAGATCGCTGCTTCGTCCTGGCCGAGCACGACGAAGAATTCGGCCTGCTGCTCGAGGTCGATCAGCTCCTCCATCGTCAGCTCGATGTTCTTGCGCGGGCTGGCCGCAGCGGCGCCGGAGGTCGAGGCTTCGAAGACCGGCCGCGAAAACTCCGGGCCGAGCACGGTAGTCACTTCCAGGCCGCCGATCGTCGCCGGCCGTGTCGACAGGGCGTTGGCGGGATGATCCGACCAGTTGTGTCCCGAGTCGGTGTGCGGCGCCGCGGGAATCGACGACACCGGCGCGATCGATGGCACGGGCCGCTTCTCGACCCGGCCTGCCCTCACCTGCTGGTTGGCCTGCGCGTCGAACCAGCGCGCGCGCCGGCGCTGTCGCGGGCGCAGCAGCCACAGGGCGACGGCGATCAGGATGCCGAGCAGCGTCGTGCCGATCAGCACGTAGACCAGGCCGTTGCGATAGCGCTCGCCTTCGGCTTGGCGCAGGCGCGCCTGCAAGGCGCCGACCGTCTGCTGCGTTGCCTGCGCGTCGGCACGAACGCTCGCCAGGCCGGCCTCGAGCGACAGGATGCGCTCGCGTTGCAAGGCCTCGGTCGTCGCGTCGCTGGCCGCCGCGGCAGGCGGTGAGGCCAGCGCCAGCGCGGCATTGGCCGGCAAGGTCGGCAGGCTGATCCCAGCAGCCACGATGCCCGGCAGC
>JANXXS010000114.1 GCA_025350505.1 Burkholderiales bacterium | reverse complement strand
CCGAGCACCTTCGCTTGCGGTAGCGGGGCGAGCCGCAGCTTCAGGCTCCGGTAGAGTGCGAGCGTGCCTTCGCTGCCGACCAGCAGGTGCGCGAGGTTCACGCTGCCGTCGGCGGTGTAGGGTCGCTCGCTCTGTGGATCGAAGATGTCGAGGTTGTAGCCGGCGACCCGGCGCAGCATCTTCGGCCAATGGGCTTCGATTTCCGCTTGATGCTCCGCCACCAGCCCGCGCACGAAGTCTGCGATCGCGCGTTCTTTTGCGGCGAGCGTGGCGAGCGGGCCGAACGAGAAGGCGCTGCCGTCGCTGAGCCAGCCGTCGATGCCCAGCACGTTGTGCACCATGTTGCCGTAGGCGATGCTGCGCGACCCGCACGAGTTGTTGCCGGCCATGCCGCCGATCGTCGCCTGCGCGCTGGTCGAGACGTCGACCGGGAACCAGAGCCCGTGCGGCTTGAGCTCGGCGTTGAGCGCGTCGAGAACGAGGCCGGGCTCGACCTCGGCGGTCATCGCTGCCTTGTCGAACGCGAGCAACTTGCGCAGGTACTTGCTCGAATCGACGACGAGCGCGGCGCCGGTCGTCTGCCCGCATTGCGAGGTACCGGCACCGCGCGACAGCAGCGGCGTTTCGAGCTCGCGCGCGATGGCGAGGGCGGCGGCGACGTCGTCCTGCGTGCGCGGCACGAACACGCCGACCGGCATCACCTGGTAGATCGAGGCGTCGGCGGCGTAGCGGCCGCGCGAGGCCGTGTCGAACAGGACCTCGCCATCGGTTTCCGTGGCCAGGCGGTGCGCGAGCCGGGCCGTTTCGGGGCCGCCGAGGCGCGCGATCGTCTCGGCGGGGCGCCGAGCGCTGTCGCGCGTGACGACGGTCGGCAGCGGCGCGTTCATGTCGAGGCCATGACGGCGGATTTTGAAGGCAAAGGCCATTCGTCCGCCGCTCCGGCGCATGGAGGAAGTGCGGCTTGACAAGGTCTCCTCGCGTGCAAGACTGGCAGTCGAACGGAGCTTTCATGATCGCGCTCGACCAACACCCCAGCGGCCGTCACTTCCTGCAGATTCCCGGGCCGAGCCCGGTGCCCGACCGGATCCTGCACGCCATCGGCCGGCCGACGATCGATCATCGCGGGCCCGAGTTCGCGGTGCTCGGCAAGCGCGTGCTGGCGGGCATCCAGCGCGTCTTCCAGACCCGTCATCCGGTCGTCATCTACCCGGCCTCCGGCACCGGCGCATGGGAAGCGGCGCTGGTCAATCTCATGAGCCCGGGCGATGCGGTGCTCATGTTCGAGACCGGCCACTTCGCGTCGCTGTGGCATCGCATCGCGGTGCGCCTCGGCCTGCAACCCGAGTTCCTGAGCGTGCCGGGCACCGACGCATCGACCGGCCTGCCGTGGTCGTGGCGGCGCGCCGCCCAACCCGAGCTGATCGAGGCGAGGTTGCGCGAAGACCGCGCGCACGCGATCCGCGCCGTCTGCGTCGTGCACAGCGAAACCTCGACCGGCGTCATCTCCGACATCGCCGCGGTGCGGCGTGCCATCGATGCGGCCGGCCATCCGGCCTTGCTTCTCGTCGACACCATCTCCGGCCTCGGCTGCGCCGACTACCGACACGATGAGTGGGGCGTCGACGTGGCGATGGGTGGCTCGCAAAAAGGCCTGATGCTGCCGCCCGGCATTTCCTTCAACGCGCTCTCGCCGAAGGCGATCGAGGCCAGCAAGTCGGCAAGGCTGCCCAAGGCCTACTGGGCCTGGGATGAGATCCTCGACATGAACAAGGGCGGCTACTGGCCGTCGACGCCGAACACCAATCTGCTCTACGGCCTGGCCGAATCGATCGACATGATCTTCGAGCAGGGGCTCGAGGCCGTCTTCGCGCGCCACCAGCGCTGGGCCGAAGGTGTGCGCGGCGCGGTACGAGCCTGGGGGCTGCCGGTCCAGTGCGCCGACGCCGGCGCCTGCTCGCCGCTGCTGACCGGCGTCGTCACACCCGTGGGCGTCGACGCCGATGCGTTGCGCAAGCTCATTCACGAGCGCTTCGATCTCTCGCTGGGCGCCGGCCTCGGCAAGGTCAAGGGCCGCATGTTCCGCATCGGCCACCTCGGCGACAGCAACGACCTGACGCTCGTGGCGGCGCTCGCCGGCGTCGAGATGGGGCTCAAGCTCGCCGGCATCGCGCTTGCTGGCAGCGGCGTGCAGTCGGCGATGGATTTCTTCGCCTCGCATCCGCAGCGAGCGCCTTTGCAGGCGGCGGCCTGAGCTGCGCGCACTCTCTCTTTCGGAGCCCTCATGCAACGACGTCTCGTCCTCAAGGCCGGAGCCGCGGCGCTAGCCGCGCTCGGCGCTCCCGGCCTTCGCGCGCAGGCCTGGCCGACCGGCCCGGTGCGTCTGATCGTCGGCTTTCCGCCCGGCGGCGGCACCGATGCGCTGGCCCGCGTCATCGGCCAGAAGCTCAGTGTCATCTGGGGCCAGCAGGTCATCGTCGAGACCCGGGCCGGCGTCGCCGGCGTGCTCGCCGCCGACTACGTTTCCCAGCAGCCCGGCGACGGCAGCGTGCTGCTGATGGCGCACATCAACAGCCACGCCCTGGCACCGAGCTTGCAGCCCAAGCTGCGCTACAACGCCGAGCGCGACTTCGTGCCGATCGTGCTGGTCGGCGTCACGCCGAATCTGCTCATCGCCAACCCCGCGCAGAAGGCGCTGACGGTGAAAGACATCGTTGCCTTGTGCAAGGCGCAGCCCGGCGCGGTCAGCTTCGGCTCGGCCGGCGCCGGCTCGGCGCAGCATCTGGCGCTCGAGATGTTCAAGCTGCAGGCCAAGGTCGACGCACTGCACGTTCCCTACAAGGGCAGCGGGCCGCTGCTGCAGGATCTGATCGGCGGCCAGATCCAGTACAGCTTCGAGACGATGACGGCGGCGACGCCGCACGTGAAGAGCGGCCGCGTCATCGCCATCGCGCAGACGCGCACCAAGCGCGCCAAGGGCCACCCGACCGTGCCGACGATGCAGGAGCAGGGCTTCGACGGCTTCGATGCGACGACCTGGTACGGCCTGGCGGCGCCGAAGGGCCTCTCGCCGACGATCGCGCAGAAGATCAACCAGGACACCAATCTCGTGCTGGCCTTGCCCGACGTGCAGGAGAAGATGGACACCTATGGCGCCGAAGACGGCGGCGGCTCGAGCGAGAAGTTCGCGACCTTCATCCACACCGAGATCGTCAAGTGGGCGAAGGTCGTGAAGGATGGCGACGTCAAGGTCGA
>JANXXS010000056.1 GCA_025350505.1 Burkholderiales bacterium | reverse complement strand
GCATCTCTATCCGATCCGCCTCGACGACGTGGCGCCGATCGGCCGCGACGCGCTCGTCGACCGGCTCTATGCCGCCGGCATCGGCTGCAGCGTCCACTACATCCCGCTGCACCTGCAGCCCTACTGGCGCGACCGCTACGGCCTCGAGGCGGCGTCGTTCCCGCATTCGCAGCGGGCCTACGAGCGCATGCTCAGCCTGCCGATCTACACCCTGATGAGCGACGCCGACGTCGACCGCGTCGTCGCCGCCCTGCGCGCCGCCCTCGGTTGAGGCAAGACGACCGCGCTGCCATGGCCAAGCGACTGCTCGACATCTTCTCCTCGTTCGCCGGCCTCCTTCTGCTCGCGCCGCTGTTCGCCGCGGTCGCGGTCTGGATCCGCCTCGATTCGCCCGGCCCGGTCTTCTTTCGCCAGGAACGCGTGGGCCGCGACGGCGTGCCGTTTCGCATCCACAAATTCCGCACCATGCGCGCCGCGCCCGAGGCGAACGACGCGGCGATCACCGTCGGCGCCGATCCGCGCATCACCCGCGCCGGCGCCTTCCTGCGCCGGACCAAGCTCGACGAGCTGGCGCAGCTCGTCGACGTGCTGCGCGGCGACATGAGCCTGGTCGGGCCGCGGCCCGAGGTGCCGCGCTACGTCGCCGACTATCCGGCCGATGTGCGCGCCAAGGTGCTGAGCGTGCGGCCCGGCATCACCGACCTGGCGTCGGTGCGATACCGCGATGAAAGCGCGCTGCTCGCGCGCGCCGCCGATCCGGAGCGCGAATACCGCGAGGTCGTGCTGCCGGCCAAGCTGCGCCTGGCCGTCGAGTACGTCGACCATGCGACGCTGGCCGGCGACCTGCGCCTGATCGGCCTGACGCTGCGCACCCTGCTCGGCCTGCGCTGAGCCGCGACGAATGAGCGAGCACGGCGGATGGCAGCGGGTCGAGCGGGTGCTGGCGCGGCTGCGCCCGCATCGCGTGCCGCTGATCCTGGCGGTCGACGCGGTCGTCATCGCTGCGAGCTGGAACTTCACCTACCTGTTCCGCCTTGGCTTCGAGCGCTGGTGGTCGGCGCGGCCGGGCTACGACTTCGCCGTGATGCTCGGCGTCGTCGCGATCTACCTTGTGGTGATGACGCTGGCCCACGTGCCGCGCGGCATGTGGCGCTTCTCCGGCTTTGCCGAGGTGAAGCGGCTGACGCTGGCCTGCCTGGGCGCCGGCGCGATCGCCGCGGCCGCCGTGCTGCTGCTGCAATTGCGTGAGGTGCCGCGCGCGGTGCTGGCGCTGCACCCGATCGTCACCATCATGGGCCTGTGCATGGTGCGCATCCTGTACCGGATGCTCTACGAGCAGGCGCGGGCGCGCAGTCGCGTCGGCATCGCCGAGACGCGCCGCGCCGTCGTCATGGGCGCGGGCGAGGCGGCCCGCCTGTTGCTCGCCGGCCTGCACGACCAGGGCTGGACGGTGCTCGCGCTGCTCGACGACGACCCGGCCAAGCGCGGCGCGCGCATCGGCGGCGTCTCGGTCGTCGGCGGGCTCGAAGACGTGACCCGGCCCGAGGTGATCGACACCGCGACGCACATCATCACTGCCATGCCGGGCGCGACGACGGCACAGCGCCGTCGCGCCATCGAGCTGGCCTCCGCCGCGCGACTGCCGGTGCTCACGGTGCCTTCGATCAGCGAGCTGCGTGACGGCGGCACGCGCATCGAGCGGGTGCGCGCGATCGAGCCCGAGGACCTGCTCGGCCGCGACCCGGTGCAGCTCGACCAGGCCGGCGTAGCGCGCCTGATTGCCGGCAAGACGGTGCTCGTGACCGGCGCTGGCGGCAGCATCGGCAGCGAGCTGTGCCGGCAGATCGCGCGCCAGCGTCCGGCGCGGCTGGTGCTGTTCGAGCAGAGCGAGCTCAACCTCTACGGCATCGACCAGGCGCTCGGCGAGCGCTTTCCGGAGCTGCCGCTGACGCGCCTGATCGGCGATGTGAAGAACATGGACACGCTGCGCCACGTCATGGCCAGGTGGCGGCCCAACCTGGTGTTTCACGCCGCGGCGTACAAGCACGTGCCGCTGGTCGAGGAAGACAACGCCTGCGCGGCGCTGCAGAACAACACGCTGGGCACCTGGCGCGCCGCCGCGGCGAGCGCCGAGGCCGGCGTCGAGCGCTTCGTCCTCATCAGCACCGACAAGGCCGTGAACCCGACCAACGTCATGGGCGCCACCAAGCGCGCCGCCGAAATGGCGATCAGCAGCCTGGCGCGGGGCGCGCCCGGCACGCGCTTCATGGCGGTGCGCTTTGGCAACGTGCTTGGCTCGAGCGGCAGCGTCATCCCGCGCTTCAAGGAGCAGATCGCCCGTGGCGGCCCGGTCACCGTGACCCATCGCGAGATCACGCGCTACTTCATGACCGTGGCCGAGGCGGCGCGGCTGGTGCTGCAAGCGGCGGCGATCGGCGAGAGCGGCCGCGTTTACGTGCTCGACATGGGCCAGCCGGTGAAGATCGTCGACCTGGCGCGCGACCTGATCCGTCTGGCCGGCCAGACGCTGGAAGACGTGCCGATCACCTTCACCGGTCTGCGCCCGGGCGAGAAGCTCTACGAAGAGCTGCTTGCCGATGCCGACCACACGCTGCCGACGACCGTGCCCGAGCTGCGCATCGCCATCCTGAAGCAGGACGACGGCCGCATCGACGAGCTGCTGGCGCTGGCCGCGCGAACCTCGCCGGTGCCCGACGATGCCGAGGTCCGCGCGGCACTGCAGGCGGCCGTTGCCGAATACCGGCCGGCCGAGGCCGCGCCGATGTCGGCAGCGGTCGCCGCGAGCGTGCCCTGACGCGGTCGATGCAGACGATCTATCTCAACGGCAAGTTCAGCGCGCAAGCGACGACCGGCGTGCAGCGGGTCGCGCGCTGCATGCTCGGCGCACTCGACCTGCGGCTCGGCCGCGAGGCGGGCGAGCGCGGCGTGCGCTGGGTGCTGCTTTGCCCGCCGGGTGGCGAGGCGCCGCCGCTGCGCGGCATCGAGGTGCGCATGGTCGGCAGCACGCGTGCGGGTCTGCATGCGTGGGAGCAATGGTTCCTGCCGCGCGCCGCGCGCGACGGCCTGCTCGTCAGCCTGGCCGGATCGGCGCCGGCCTGGGCCGGACGCCAGGTCTGCACGCTGCACGACGCCGCTGTTTTCGACCGACCCGAGGCCTATTCGCCGCTCTTTCGTGACTGGTATCGCTGGCTCTTCAAACGCCTCGCGCGAACCGCGGTCGCCGTGAACACGGTCTCGGAGTTTTCGAAGCGACGACTCGTCGCGCGGCTCGGCGTCGCCGGCGAGCGCATCACCGTCATCCACAACGGCGGCGATCACCTGCAGCATGTCGCCGCTGCGCCGTCGTTCCTGGCCACGGCGGGGTTGAGCGGGCGCCGTTTCGTGCTCGCCGTCGGCAGCGACAACGCGAACAAGAACTTCGCCGGCGTGGCCGAGGCGATGGCCGTGCTCGGCGACGACCAGGTCTCGCTGGTCATCGCCGGCGGCCGGCGTGGCGCCGTCTTCGCGCCTGCCGGCGCGGCAGCGCGCGAGTCGACGGAGGTGATCCGCCTCGGCCCGGTCACCGACGCCGAACTGCGCGCGCTTTACGCCGCCGCCGCGGCGCTCGTCTTCGCGTCGTCGTACGAGGGCTTCGGCCTGCCGCCGCTCGAGGCGATGAGCTGCGCCTGCCCGGTGGTCGCCTCGTCGGCGGCGGCGGTGCCCGAGGTCTGCGGCGACGCGGCGCTCTACGTCGATCCCGATTCGCCGGCCGACATCGCGCGCCGCCTGGCTCGCGTCCTGGCCGACGCGCCGTTGCGCGCCGAGCTGGTCGCGCGCGGCACGGCGCGCGTCGCCCTCTTCACCTGGGACCGGGCCGCGGCCGCGCTGCAGGCCCAGCTCGAGGCGCTCCTGTCGCGGCCGGCGGAAGCGGCGTGAAGGTCCTGCAGCTCTGCAAGTTCTTTCCGCCGGTGCCGGGCGGCATGGAGTCGGTGGTCTTCGAGCTGGCCGAGGGGCTGGCCGGGCGCGGCGTCGAGGTCGAGGTGCTGTGCGCCAACACGGCTCGACAGACCGTGACGGAACGCCGCGCCGCCGGCTACGGCGTGACCCGCGCCGGCTCGTGGGGACGGCTGCTCGCGACCTCGGTCGCGCCGGCGCTGATCGGTGAGCTTCGGCGCGCCCAGGGCGGTTGCGATGTCGTCCACGTGCACATGCCCGATCCGCTCGCCGCGCTGGCGCTCTGGCTGGCGCCGCCCTCGGCGCGGCTGGTCGTGCACTGGCACAGCGACGTCGTGCGCCAGCGCATCGCGCTGCGCTTCTACGCGCCGTTGCAGCGCTGGCTGCTCGGCCGCGCCGATGCCGTGGTTGCGACTTCGGCGGCCTATGCGGCGGCTTCGCCCTGGCTGCGCCGCTGGGCCGGCAAGGTGACGGTGGTGCCTGTCGGCATCGGCGACAATGCCGCTCGCCGCGATGCCGGTGCCGCCGAGGCGATACGCCGGCGCTTCGGCAACCGGAGGATGGTTTTTTCGCTCGGACGGATGTCGCCCTACAAAGGCTTCGACGTCCTGATCGACGCCGCGACAAGGCTTCCGGGCCACTGCGTCGTCGTCGTCGGCGGCGAGGGCGAGCTGTTCGAGCGCCACCGCCAGAGCGTCGTCGCCCGTGGCCTGACAGAGAAGATCGTGTTCGTGGGAAGAATCTCAGACGAGGAGTTGCCAGCGTATTTCGAAGCCGCGAACGTCTTTTGCCTCGCCTCGACCCTGCGCTCCGAAGCGTACGGCGTGGTGTTGGTCGAAGCGATGGCCATGGGCGTGCCCGTGGTCGCCACCGACATCGCCGGCTCGGGCGTGCCCTGGGTCAACGAATCGGGGGTCACCGGGCTCAACGTGCCGGTCGGAGACAGCAAGGCATTGGCGGACGCGCTCATGACGATCATCGACGACGAGGCCCTGGCCGCGCGCTTCGCGGCGGCGGGCCGTCGTCGCTATCTCGAACACTTCACGGCGAATGCCATGGTCGATTCGACCCTTCGCCTGTACCAAACCCTGGTGGCGACCTCGCCGCCTCTGCATTCCTAGGAATCGCATGGACATGACCCTGACAGAAGCCGAATTGGCGCCGCCGGCCGCTCGTCGCTCCCGGCTCCGGCGGCTGCGCGTGCTGGCGAGCCCCTTGTTCGTGTTCTCGGTGCTGATCCCGACGATCGTCGCGACGGCCTTCTACAGCTTCATCGCCTCGGACACTTTCGTCTCCGAGGCGCGCTTTGTCGTGCGCAGTCCGCAGCGGCCGCAGTTCAGCGGCCTGGGCGCCCTGCTGCAGGGCGGCAGCTTCGCGCGGGCGCAGGACGACACCTATTCCGTGCACGACTACGTGCTTTCGCGCGACGCCTTGCGCGAGCTCGAGACCAAGCTTGGCGTGCAGAAGATCTTCTCGTCGCAAGACATCGACCCGTTCGATCGGTTCACGAGTCTCGAGTGGGACCTGAGCTTCGAGTCGTTCTACAAGTACTTCCGCAAGCGCATCGGCGTCGAGTACGACACCGTCTCGGCGATCACGATCCTGACCGTGCACGCATATACCGCCGAGGACGCCCAGAAGATCAACGCGCTTCTGCTGAGCATGGGCGAGCGCCTCGTCAACCAGCTCAACGATCGCAGCCGCAATGACCTGATCAGCGCCGCCGAAAAGGAAGTGAAGACGTCGGAGGACCGGGCCAAGGAGGCGTCACTGGCGCTGTCGGGCTTTCGCAGCAAGCAGTCGGTGTTCGATCCCGACCGACAGGCTGCGCTGCAGCTGCAGGGCACGGCACGGGTGGAAGACGAGTTGCTGGCCACCGAGGCTCAGCTCGCGCAGCTGCGCCAGCTGTCGCCGAGCAATCCGCAGATCGCGACGCTGGCCAGCCGCGCCGAGCTCCTGCGCAAGGCGATCGCGAGCCAGAACTCCAAGGTGGCCGGCTCGAGCGGATCGTTCACCGCGCAATCGTCCGGCTACGACCGACTGCTGCTCGAGAAGACCTTCGCCGAGCGCCAGCTCGGGGCGGCGCTGGCGGCGCTCGAGACCGCGCGCAGCGAGGCGCGGCGCCAGCAGCTCTACCTCGAGACCCTGGTCCAGCCCAACCTGCCCGACAAGGCGATGGAGCCGCGGCGGATCCGCAACACGGCGATGGTGTTCCTGCTCGGCCTGATCGTCTGGGGCGTGCTGAGCCTGGTCGTGGGCAGCGTGCGGGAGCACACTGAATGAAGACCGGGGCGGTGCCGGGGCGCCGCACGACGTTCATGAACTCGCTGGCGATCCAGGGCCGCGTCGTCCACGCGCTGCTCATGCGCGAGGTCATCACGCGCTTCGGCCGGCACAACGTCGGCGTACTGTGGCTGGTGGGCGAGCCGATGCTGTTCACCCTGGGCGTCGCCGCGCTGTGGTCGGCGGCGGGCCTGAGCCACGGCACCGGTCTGCCCATCATCTCGTTCGCCCTCACCGGCTATTCGTCGGTGCTCATGTGGCGCAATTCCGTGTCGCGCACGAACAGCGCGATCCAGCACAACTTCAACCTGCTCTATCACCGCAACGTGCACGTGATCGACGTCTTCATCACGCGCATCGTGCTCGAGATCGCCGGCGCCACCGGCTCGTTCATCGTGCTGGGCCTGTTCTTCACCCTCGGCGAGTGGATCGCGCCGCCCGAGGACCTGTTCAAGGTCGTGCAGGGCTGGCTCATGCTGGCCTGGTTCGGCTCCTCGCTGGCGCTGACGATCGGCGCCGCGACCGCCTACTCGGAGATCGTCGAGCGCCTCTGGCATCCCGCCGCCTACCTGCTGTTCCCGTTGTCCGGCGCGGCCTTCATGGTGGAGTGGCTGCCGCCCGCGGGCCGCCAGGTCGTGCTCCTGCTGCCGATGGTGCACGGCGTGGAGATGGTGCGCGAGGGCTACTTCGGCAGCAGCGTGCGCACCCACTACGACCTTGCCTACATGGCGACGTGCTGCCTGGTGCTGACGCTGGTCGGCCTGTTCCTCGTTCGCGACGCCGGCCGGCGCGTCGAAGCGCAATGATCTCGATCGAGAACGTCTCCAAGACCTACGGCACGCGCTTCGGCCGGCGCACCGTGCTCGACCGCGTCAACCTCAAGCTCGAAAAGGGCCGCAACGTCGGCATCCTCGGCCGTAACGGCGCCGGCAAATCCACCCTGATCCGCCTCCTGAGCGGGGCCGAGGATCCGACCTCCGGGCGCATCCATCGCCACATGAGCGTGAGCTGGCCGCTCGCTTTCACCGGCGCGTTCCAGACGCACCTGACCGGCCTCGACAACCTGAAGTTCGTCTGCCGCGTCTACGGCGTCGACTGGCGGCCGCTCGTGCCCTTCGTCGAAGAGTTCACCGAGCTGGGCCTGTACTTCCGCGAGCCGGTCATGCACTACTCGGTCGGCATGCTGATGCGGCTCGCCTTCGCGCTGTCGATGGCCATCGAGTTCGATTGCTTCCTGATCGACGAAGGTCTGGCAGTCGGCGACTCGCGCTTCGGCGACCGCTGCCACGTCGAGCTGTTCCAGAAGCGAAAGGACCGCTCCTTCATCCTCGTCTCGCACGACCCGAACATCATCAAGACCTACTGCGAGCGTGCCTGCGTGCTGCACCTGGGCCGGCTGCACAACTTCGATACCGTGGACGAGGCCTACGACTTCTACCAGTCGGCCGCGGTGCCGGCGCCGACCGTGGTGTTCGACTGAACCGCACCGTGAAGGTCCTGCTGGAGCTGCGCCCCGCGCTCGATGGCCACAGCGGCATTCCCCAGGAGACGCGGCTCCTCTTTCGCGGCCTCGCCGGCATGGAAGGGATCGACGTCGTCGGCCTGATCCAGAGCAGTAACCTGGCCGTCGACGCCGGGCTCCCGGTGCGCGACGGCGCGGTCGTCGCGACGACGACGGAGGAAGAACGCATCGACCGGCTGTCGCGCGTCGTCGTTTCGCTGCAGCAGGGGCCGCCTTCGAACCGCATCGAAGGCGTGCGCAAGCGCCTGCTGCGCCTGTTCGGCCCCGCCGCCGCCGTGCTCGGCTCGCTGTTCGGCCGCAAGGTGCCGCTCGGCGGCTTCGATCCGGCGCACTTCAAGGACTTTCTCTGGCGCAGCATGTTCGCCAAGTCGCTGCCGGGCGAGGACTTCGAGGCGGTGACGGCGCGCAGTTTCCGCGTGCTGCGCTGGCCCTGGTCGGTGCTGCACGCGATCGGCGTCGTCACGGCGCAGCTCGGCCGCGCGCTGTACGCGCGGCTCGACACCGCCGGCATCGACGTGATGGTGGTAGAGACGCCATTCCCCGGCCGCGTGGCGAGCCCGACGCGGATGATCGTGCGCTATCACGACGCGATCCCGCTGCTCATGCCGCACACCATCAAGGACCGCGGCTACCACCGTGCCTCGCACTACCAGGCGTTGTTGCGCAACATGCGAGACGGCGCCTGGTTCGCCTGCGTATCGGAGGCGACCCGTCAGGACCTGCTCTCGGTGATGCCGCAGCTCGCCGCGCGCACGGTGACGATTCCGAACATGGTCTCGCATCATTTCTACGCCGAGGCCAGCCCGCCGGCGCGCGTGCCCGAGGTGATCTGGAGCCGCAAGAACCGTCGTGCCGCGCACGGCGGCGGCGCGCCGATCGCCGAGGGCGACTTCGCGAACCGTCCGTTCCCCTATCTGCTCATGGTCTGCACGATCGAGCCGCGCAAGAACCACCTGACCCTGCTCGATGCCTGGGAGCTGCTGCGTACGCAGGGCTTCGAGGACCTGAACCTGGTCTTCGTCGGCTCGCTTGGCTGGGACCACAAGGCCATCATCGACCGCTGCACGCCGTGGCTGCAGCGCGGCGGCCTGCACCTGCTCGAAGACGTGCCATCGGCCGACCTGCGCCTGCTCTACCGGCACGCGCGCGCCACGGTGTGCCCGAGCTTCGGCGAAGGCTTCGACTTTCCCGGCATCGAGGCGATGCGTTGCGGCGGCGTGGTCGCGGCTTCCGACATCGCGGTGCATCGCGGCGTGTTCGGCGAGGCCTGCGAATACTTCAGCCCCTATTCGTCGACCGGTCTGGCCGACGCGGTGCGCAAGCTCATCGAGCCCGGCGGCCAGGTGCGCCGCGACGCGCTGGTCGAAGAGGGCGCGCGCGTGTCGGCGCAATACCTGCCCGAGCGCATCCTGCCGCAGTGGGGCACCTTCCTGCGCATCGTGGCGGCGGCATGAGCCCGCCGGGCCGCCCCAAGGGCGAATACCCGAGTGCGAAGCACGAAGGTACCCCAGTGAGTTGGTTCAGGCGGCTGAAGCGGCGCGTGCGCGCCCTGCTCGGCTTGCCGAGCCGCGTGCCGCCAAGCGGCATCGAGCCGCGCGAGCACTTCGCGCCCGAAGAGATCGGCTGGATCTGCGAGACCTACTTCAAGGACGGCACCGGTCCCGGCACGCCATGGGATGCGCTGCGCGATGCGCACATGACCTTGCCGGCATGGTTCGAACGCGGCCTCGATCCGCTCGGCGAGGCCTACGCGGCCCAGCAGCACCGGCTCTGGCAGCTCGTCGCCGGCGTCGACGAGGACTACGACCCTGGCGTGCACGAGAAGGAGCATTCCTGGGGCGACATCGACCCGGTGCGCACGCCGGGCTTCTACGTTCGCCGCGATCCCGAGGCCATCACCGCCGCCTCCGACCATGTGCTGGCGACCGGCATGTTCCTGAAGCACTGCGGCCTCAAGCCTGGCGAACGGGCGCTGGAGTACGGCGCCGGTTTCGGGCAGACGGCATTGGCCTTGGCACGCCTGGGCGTCAACGTCGACACGGTCGACATCTCGGCCACCTTCTGCGGCTACGTGCGCGAGCAGGCCGGGTTCTTCAAGGTCCCGCTGACCGCCTTCGAAGGGCGCTTCGGCAGCAACCCGCGGCCGGGCAGCAAGTACGACCTGATCTTCTTCTACGAGAGCTTCCATCACTGCCTGGACTTCCAGAAAGTGGTGCTCGACCTGCGCGACCACCTTGCCGAGGGGGGCAGGGTGATCCTCGGCGGCGAGCCGATCGTCGAGCGCGAATACGACGCCGTGCCCTATCCCTGGGGCGTTCGCCTGCACAGCGAGGTCGTCGCCGTGGTCAGGAAGCAGCACTGGTTCGAGCTGGGCTTCTCGGAGGATTTCCTGTTCGAGCTGTTCCACAGCGCCGGCTTTCGCGGCAAGCGCATCGACTGCGAGCCTTCGCTGTTCGGCCGCCTCTACGTGTTCGAGCGATCAGAGGGCGCGCTGAAAGATCAGTAGCGCGCCGAAGGCGCCGCCATGGTCGGCGAGTTCGACCTGAACCCGGTGCACTGCCGCGCGCTGCAGCACGAACATCAGCTCGCTGAGGTTGTAGTAGTTCATCTGCATCTCGGGATCGGGGTTCTCGACCACGGCTACGACGACCGGCGCGGGCGCCGCGAGAAACGGCGAGAGGTATCGCTTCAGCAGCCTTTTCAACCGGGTCGGCGTTGAAGGCGGCGGCGGCGGTGGCGGAGGCGGAGGCAGTTGACCGAAATTCGCCGCGTACAGGTCCCAGGCGAAGCTGACCTGGATGGCACCGAAGCCGCCGGGGCGGACCTTGCTCACGAGCTGCGCGAAGATCTCGCGACCGCGCGCCACCTCGACGTGCTGCAGGACGAGGCAGGAATGGACCAGGTCGAAGCTGCCTGCCGCAGCCGAGAGGCCGTCGTCCGAGGCGACGATGGCGACGTGGCCCAGGCCGCGCGCGTCGCAGTTGCGCTGCGCTTCGGCGCGCATCGAGGGCGAGACGTCCATGCCGACGACCTCCGTCGCGTGCTCGGCGAACGCGATCAGCAGGCGGCCGACGCCGCAGCCGAAGTCGAGTACGCGCGCCGGCTCGAAGGCCGGCTCGAAGCCCTTGCGGATCTGCCCGAGCACATGGTCCACATGCAGCTTGCCCGACGCGAAGAACTGCGCCTTGCCGTCGGCAGTGATCGCCGCGGCGCGAAACTTCGGGTCGGTGAGGACGCCGTAGTACGGGTCGCGCGCACCCCACTGCTCCCATGCGGTGTCGGTGGCCAAGGAATCGTTGCTCACGCGGAGGGCGCGTCGATCATCCAGCGCAGCGTCTCGACAAGCGAGATCGGCGCGCTCGAGCCGGGCAACAAGGCGTCGAGCCGGCGGCGGTCGCCGCGCAGCACCTTGACCTCGTTGGCGCGGACCAGCTCGGGGTTGACGCGCACCTCCATGCGCCGGCCCGAGATCGCTTCGGCCATGGCGAGGATCTCGCGCAGCGCGTAGGCGGTGCCGGAGCAGACGTTGAGCGTCTGCCCGATTGCAGCCGGCGTCACGAGCAGCCGCGCATAGGTGGCAGCGACGTCGCGCACGTCGGAAAAATCGCGCGCCACGTCGAGATTGCCGAGCTCGATGTGCGGCGCCTGCCTGCGCACATGGGCGACGATCTTGGGCAGGAGGAAGGACTCCGACTGGCCGACGCCGGTGTAGTTGAACGGCCGGCACGCGATCAGCGGCAGGCGCGCCGCGTACAACCTGGCGACGTACTCCATCGCCAGCTTGCTCACCGCGTAGTCGTTGGCCGGTGCCGGCGGCACGGTCTCGTTGAGCGCGCCCTCGGTGGCGTTGCCGTAGACGTTAGCGCTGCTCGCAAGCAGAACCGCCTCCGGCACGGAGGCAAGGGCGACGAGCGCTTCGAGCAGGTGGCGGGTGCCGAGCAGGTTGACGCCGTACATCAGCTTGGCGTCGCGGTTGGCGACGAAGGCGATGCCGGCGAGATGGACGACGGCGCGTGGCGCCACCGTGCGAACAATGTCCGCCACCGCAGCGGCATCGGTCAGGTCGGCGACGTGCAGGTGCGCGGCGCCGGCGACGCCGAGCGCTGGCAGGCGCTCGACGAGGCCGTGTACCTCGTGCCCGGCGGCGGTGAGAAGCGGCGCGAGGTACCTGCCGGTGAAGCCGTCGACACCGGTGACCAGCACCGTCTTCATCGGCGCCTTACAACGAACGGCCGGCCGTGTTGCGACGCATGTCGGCCTCGACCATCATGGCGCAGAGTTCCTCCAGCGTCGTCTTCGGCGCCCAGCCGAGCTCGCGCTTCGCCTTGCCGGCATCGCCAATGAGCAGCTCGACCTCGGCCGGGCGATAGAACTTGGGATTGACTCGCACCAGCGTCTTGCCGCTCTTGCGGTCGATGCCGACTTCGGCTTCCCCGCTGCCCGAGAACTCGATGTCGTAGCCGGCCGCCTTGGCCGCCATCGAGACGAAGTCGCGCACCGTCTCGGTTCGCTGGGTGGCGAGCACGAAAGTGTCGGGCGTGTCGGCCTGCAGAATGCGCCACATGCCCTCGACGTATTCTTTCGCGTAGCCCCAGTCGCGTCTGGCGTCGAGGTTGCCGAGCTCGAGGACGTCGAGCTTGCCGAGCTTCAGCTTGGCCATCGCGTCGGTGATCTTGCGCGTCACGAACTCGCGACCGCGCAGGGGCGACTCGTGGTTGAAAAGGATGCCGCTGCTTCCGAAGATGCCGTAGCTCTCGCGATAGTTCACCGTCATCCAGTGCGCGACGAGCTTGGCCACGCCGTAGGGGCTGCGCGGATAAAAGGGCGTGCTCTCTACCTGCGGCACCGCCTGCACCTTGCCGAACATCTCCGACGTGCTGGCCTGGTAGAAGCGGATTTTCGGGTCGACGATGCGGATTGCCTCGAGCAGGTTCACCGCGCCGATGCCGGTGATCTCGGCAGTGGTGATGGGCTGCTCGAACGAGACGCCGACGAAGCTCTGCGCCGCCAGGTTGTAGACCTCGGTCGCGCCGCTCGATTGCAGCAGGCGGATGCAGGTGCTGAGGTCGGTGAGGTCGAACTCGACGAGGTGCAGGTTGGCGTGCTCGTCGATGCCCAGCTCTTCCATGCGCCAGAAGTTGACCGAGCTGGTGCGGCGAAAGGTGCCGTAGACCTGATAGCCCTTGGCCAGCAGAAGCTCGGAGAGGTAGGCCCCATCCTGCCCCGTGACGCCGGTGACGAGTGCCGATTTCATGATGCTTTCGAAGGTTGCGGGCGTGCCGCGAATCGCGCGCGGGAACACGTCGATGGGTGCCGCGAAAGTATACGGGGAGGGTCATCTCGGGCCCGTCGGGAAGGCCATCGGCGCTGGGTAACATACCGACGGCGAACTGCATTCGACGACGTCGCCCGCCGTCCGAACCGATCAGCACGAGCCGACCAGAAGAGCCGATGGCACCCGAGGAGATCTCGTTGTTCGTCTCGTACGCCCAGAACTTCGAAGACGTCATGCTCTGGCGGGCCTTGCGCGCGGTCGAGCAGGGCGTCTACATCGATGTGGGCGCGCAGGATCCGGTCGTCGATTCGGTGAGCCTGGCATTCTTCGAGCGCGGCTGGCGAGGAATCCACGTCGAGCCCGAGCCGCGCTACGCTGCAATGCTCCGGCGGGACCGGCCCGGCGACCTGGTGATCGAGGCGGCGATCGGATCGGCCGGGGCTCTAATCAAGTTCTATGCGATTCCCGACACGGGAATTTCGACGCTCGACCCCCAGATCGCCGAGGCTCACCGAGCGCGCGGCTGGCCCGTCCACGAAACGATGACTCCCTGCGTTCCGCTCGCTGCGATATTTTCGGCGTGCGAGGCTCGCGAAATCCACTGGCTCAAGATCGACATCGAAGGCTCGGAAGCAAGCGCGATCGCCACCTGGGGCGAGGACCCGCGCTTGCCCTGGGTCGTGGTCGTCGAGAGCACTTTGCCTCTGTCGCAGATCGAGTCGCATGCGGCTTGGGAGCCGATGCTTTTGCGGCGCGGCTACGAGGCGCCTGCAACGCGAGCGCGAGATTCGCGAGGAGCGCGACGCGCTGCTGCTCGGCATGCGCGCCCGCGAAAGCGCGATCCACCAGCAACTCGACGAGGCCGCGTCGGAGATGCGCTCGCTGCGTGCCGAGCACGAGGCGCAGATGCGTTCGCTGCGCGCGGAGCACGACGCTCAGATGCGCGAGCTGGCGCTGCTGCGGCGGCGGCTCGCGCGGTCCGAGCGACTAAGCTCGGACTCGAGGGCCGAGCTGAACAAGGCCCGCACCAGCTGGCCCTGGCGACTCCTGCACCGGAGCGGCGCGGCGCCCGCCGGGGCCGCCCACCCTCGCGACGCGGCGCCCGAAGCGCCGGCGCCCGCCCTTGTTGCCACCCCTGTTCCCGCCACCGAGGTTTCTTCGATGTCGATCCACTCCACAGACCCGTACGTCCGCGCTGCCAGCGTGCAGGAGCTGCTGTTGCTCCACGACGTGGTCTTCATCAACAGCGCCTACTGGGCCGTGCTCGGCCGCCAGCCCGACCAGAGCGGCCGCGCCGACTACCTCGGGCAGTTGCGCGCCGGAACGGCGAAGGAGGAGATCCTGGTCGCCCTCGCGCGATCCGACGAGGGAAAGCGGGCCGCGGCGACGCTGATCGGCCTCGACAAGGTCGTCGCCGCGCACGAGGTGTCTCGCTTCAGCCTGCCGCAGCGGATCGTGCGGCGCCTCCTCAAGGGCACCAGTGCAGACCTCGAACGGAACTTCCGCCGTCTCGAAAATCTGATGGTCCGCCATGCCAACGCCATGACCAGCCGCCTCGACAGCATGGAAATGCAGTTGCTGAAGCTGGGCGACGAGGCGGCGGCCGGCCCGCGCGGGTCCGATGCCGGGCGCGCGGCGGGGAAGGTTGTCGCTTCGTCCGTGCCAGCCGACCGCGCATCCGTTCACACCGACGACGAGATTCCGCTCGGGTTACAAGGGCTCACAGAGCAGGAACGATTCGTGCTGCGAAAGATCGCAAAGCTGTAGCCGAATTTGCGGCCTCCCCGCCGCGCACGCACTCCTTCCCTGGGCCCGAATGAGAATCGTCATCGACATGCAGGGTGCCCAGTCCGAGAGCCGGTTCCGGGGCATCGGTCGTTATTCCCTGTCGCTTGCAAAGGCGATTGCAAAAAATCGCGACGGCCACGAGGTGTTGCTGGCCCTCAACGGCCTGTTTCCCGACACGATCGATTCGATCCGCGCGGCCTTCGACGGCCTGCTGGCGCCGGGCGACATCCGCGTCTGGCACGCGCCCGGCCCGGTGCGCGAGGTCGACCCGGCCAATCGCGCGCGGCGCCGGGCGGCCGAGCGGATCCGCGAGGCGTTTCTGCTCGACCTTCAGCCCGACGTCGTGCTCATGACCAGTCTGTTCGAAGGCCTGGACGACGACGCCGTCACCAGCGCCGGCGTCTGGGCCGATTCGATCCCGACCGCGGTCATCCTCTACGACCTGATCCCGCTGATCAGCCCCGATATTCACTTTCGTACCAACCCGGTCCATCAGGACTGGTACGCGGCAAAGCTCGAATCGCTGCGGCGCTGCCGGCTCCTGCTCGCCATCTCCGAGAGTTCGCGCCAGGAGGCGCTCTCGTCGCTCGAGGTCGGCGCCGACGACGTGGTCAACATCGGGGGTGCCTGCGACGCGCGCTTCGAGAATCTCGGCCTGAGCGAGGCCGAAAAGGAAAGGGCGCGCCAGCGCGCCGGCATCGAC
The DNA here is from genome assembly GCA_025350505.1 of Burkholderiales bacterium. Lineage (GTDB taxonomy): Bacteria > Pseudomonadota > Gammaproteobacteria > Burkholderiales > Burkholderiaceae_C > Schlegelella_A. The sequence goes on along the minus strand of JANXXS010000056.1, from coordinate 1,725 downwards.
CGGCCCTTCGTCATGTACACCGGCGGCGCCGACGAGCGCAAGAACCTGCCGCGACTGATCGAGGCGTTTGCGCGCCTGCCGGCGGCGCTGCGTGCGAAGTACCAGCTCGCCTTCGTCGGCATGATGCCGACCGAATACGTCGAGCGGCTGCAGGCGCAGGCCGCCGCGCTCGGCTTGGCAGGCGAGACGGTCTTCACCGGCTACGTCGACGATGAAGACCTGGTTCGCCTTTACAACAGCTGCGCCCTGTTCGTGCTTCCTTCGCTGCACGAGGGCCTGGGCCTGCCGCCGATCGAAGCGATGGCTTGCGGCGCACCGGTCATCGTTGCCGACGTGACCAGCCTGCCCGAGGTCGTCGGCAACGAAGAGGCGCTGTTCGATCCACATTCGGCCGAGACGATCGCGCGCAAGCTCGAGCAAGCCCTGGTCGACGCGCCTTTCCGGCAGCGGCTGATCGAGCGCGGCAAGGTGCAGTCCGCCACCTTCAGCTGGGACGAGAGCGGCCGGCGCGCGGTCCGGGCCCTGGCCCGGTTCGCCCCGGCCGGGCGCGCGACCTTGGGCACGAGCTTGCGCTTCGAGCGCAGCTCGCGCTTTCACGCGGGAAGCACGCGCATCCTGCTGCAGAAGCTCGACCACCGCAGCGACCTGATGCTCGCCATTCCGGCCATCAGCAAGATCAAGGCACGGTATCCGCACGCGACCTTCGAGGCGCTCGTCGGCAGCTGGAACGAGCCGATGGCGCGCGCGCTGAACCTGTTCGAGCAGGTCCACGTGCTCGATTTCTATCGGCCCGCCTCGTCCGACAAGCCGGCGCTTTCCGAGGCCGAGATCGATGACCTCGCCGCGCGCCTGGGCCGCTACGACCTGGCCATCGACCTGCGCCGGCAGCCCGATACGCGCTTCATCCTGACCCGCATCGACGCGAAGCGGCGCGTCGGCTACGAGACCTTCGACCGCGACATCGATGCCGCGCTCGATATTCGCGTCGCGTCGTTCACCGACGTGCCTTTCAAGTCCACGCCGCTGAACCGGACGCACGCCAGCGAACAGATGGTGCACCTGGTCGACGCCTTGCCGGCCGAGCCCGGCGACTACATCGACCTGCCGCCGCTGGCACCGGCACGTCGTGCCGACGGCCTGCAGGTCGCGCTCTTCCCGGCGGCCGGGAACGATGTCAAGCAATGGTCGGCGAGCAACTTTGCCGGCCTGGCCCGGCGCGTCGCCGCGATCGACGCGGTGGACCGGGTCAACCTCTATTTCGGCAGCGTCGGCGAGGCCCAGTCGTTCGGCCTGGCGCCGAGCGAGAAGATCGCCGTGCATGTCGGCCTGGAGTTTCGCGAGCTCGCGGCCTCGCTGGCCGGCAACACCGTCTGCGTCGCCAACAACTCGTTCGGCGCGCACATCGCCGGCTACCTCGGCTGCACTGTCATCGGCGTGTACGGCGGCCACGAGACGGTGGCGGAGTGGTCGCCGCCCTTCGGCCAGAGCTTCGTCGTGCACGCCGGCGTGCTGTGCTCGCCATGCCACATCGGCGCGACGGCCGAGTGCCCGTTCGGCATGACCTGCCTCGCTTCGATCTCGATCGATGCCGTCTACGCAAAGGTGTCGGCGGCATGCGCCGGTGAACTCGACGCGCCGGCTACGGTGCGGGGCAGCGAAAGGCGCTCGTCTTCGCAGATCGTCGACGACCTCCTGCGCGACCTGGCCGGGCTCGACGGCGGTCTC
>JANXXS010000054.1 GCA_025350505.1 Burkholderiales bacterium | reverse complement strand
CGCCGGCATCGGCTGCAGCGTCCACTACATCCCGCTGCACCTGCAGCCCTACTGGCGCGACCGCTACGGTCTCGAGACTCGCTCGTTCCCGCATTCGCAGCGCGCCTACGAGCGGATGCTCAGCCTACCGATCTACACGCTGATGAGCGACGCCGATGTCGACCGTGTCGTCGCCGCCCTGCGCGCCGCGCTCGGCTGACGCGGCGACGTTCGCGCCCGATGGCCAAGCGCTTGCTCGACGTCTTCGCCTCCGCGTTCGGCCTGCTGTTGCTGGCGCCGCTGTTCGCGGTCATGGCGATCTGGATTCGCCTCGATTCACCGGGGCCGGTCTTCTTCCGCCAGGAGCGCGTCGGTCGCGACGGAGCTGTCTTTCGCATCCACAAGTTCAGGACCATGCGTGTCGCGCCCGGTGCTGCCGACGCGGCGATCACTGTCGGCGCCGACCCGCGCATCACCAACGCCGGCGCGTTCCTGCGCCGCACCAAGCTCGACGAGCTGGCGCAACTCATCGACGTGCTGCGCGGCGACATGAGCCTGGTCGGGCCGCGGCCCGAAGTGCCGCATTACGTGGCTTCTTATCCCGCCGATGTGCGCGCCAAGGTCCTGAGCGTGCGGCCCGGCATCACCGATCCGGCGTCGCTGCAGTTTCGAAACGAGAGCGAGCTGCTGGCGCGTGCGGTCGACCCTGAACGCGAGTACCGCGAGGTGGTGCTGCCCGCCAAATTGCGCCTTGCCGTCGAGTACGTCGATCAGGCGACGCTCGCCGGCGACCTCCGCCTGATCGGCTTGACGCTGCGCGCCTTGATCGGCTCGCGCCAATGAACAACCAGAGCGCATGGCAAGGGGTCGAGCGCGTGCTGGAGCGCCTGCGCCCGCATCGCGTGCCGCTCATCCTCGCTGTCGATGCCGCCGTGATCTGCGCGGCCTGGAATTTCACCTACCTGTTCCGGCTCGGCTTCGAGCGCTGGTGGTCGGCGCGGCCGGGCTACGACCTTGCCGTGATGGTCGGCGTGGCGGCGATCTATCTGGTGGTGCTCACCCTGGCTCGGGTGCCGCGCGGCATGTGGCGCTTCTCGGGCTTTGCCGAGATCAAGCGGTTGACGCTCGCCTGTCTGGGCGCGGGCGTGATCGTCGCGGCGGCGGTGCTGCTGCTGCAACTGCGCGAGGTGCCGCGCGCGGTGCTGGCGCTGCACCCGATCGTCACGATCATGGGCTTGTGCATGGTCCGCATCCTCTACCGCATGCTCTACGAGCAGGCTCGGGCCAAGCGCCACGAAGGCGCGGCCGAGGCGCGCCGCGCCGTCGTCATGGGTGCGGGCGAGGCGGCGCGCCTGCTGCTCGCCGGGCTGCAAGACCAGGGCTGGACGGTGCTGGCCTTGCTCGACGACGACCCGGCCAAGCAAGACGCGCGCATCGGCGGCGTCTCGGTCGTCGGCACGCTCGACGACGTGACGCGGCCCGAGGTGATCGCGACGGCGACGCACATCATCACCGCCATGCCCGGCGCCACCACGGCGCAGCGCCGGCGCGCCATCGAGCTGGCCTCGTCGGCGCGATTGCCGGTGCTGACCGTCCCTTCAATCGGCGAGCTGCGCGACGGCGGTACGCGCATCGAGAGGGTGCGCGCGATCGAGCCGGAGGATCTGCTCGGCCGCGATCCGGTGCAGCTCGACGAGGCTGGCGTGGCGAAGCTGATCCGCGGCAAGACAGTACTCGTCACCGGCGCCGGCGGCAGCATCGGCAGCGAGCTGTGCCGGCAGATCGCGCGCCATGGTCCGGCACGGCTTGTCCTCTTCGAGTTGAGCGAGCTCAATCTCTACACGATCGATCAGGCGCTGGCCGAACGCTTCCCGAACGTTCCGTTGACGCGGCTGATCGGCGACGTGAAGAACGTCGAGACGCTACGCCACGTCATGCACAAGTGGCGGCCGAACCTCGTCTTCCACGCCGCTGCCTACAAGCACGTGCCACTGGTCGAGGAGGACAACGCCTGCGCGGCGCTGCAGAACAACACGCTCGGCACCTGGCGCGCGGCCGAGGCCAGCGCCGAGGCGGGTGTCGACCGATTCGTGCTCATCAGCACCGACAAGGCGGTCAACCCCACCAACGTGATGGGCGCGACCAAGCGCGCTGCCGAGATGGCGATCAGCGGCCTGGCACGTGTCTCGCCGCAAACCCGCTTCATGGCCGTACGCTTCGGCAACGTGCTCGGTTCGAGCGGCAGCGTCATCCCGCGCTTCAAGGAGCAGATCGCGCGCGGCGGCCCGGTGACCGTGACGCACCCTGAGATCACGCGCTACTTCATGACGGTGGCCGAAGCGGCGCGCCTCGTGCTGCAGGCCGCGGCGATCGGCGAGAGTGGGCGCGTCTACGTGCTCGACATGGGCGAGCCGGTGCGCATCGTCGATCTGGCGCGCGACCTCATCCGCCTGGCGGGGCAGTCGCCTGAGGACGTGCCGATTGTCTTCACGGGCTTGCGCCCGGGCGAGAAGCTGTACGAGGAACTTCTCGCCGATTCGGACCACACGCTGCCGACGACGGTGCCCGAGTTGCGCATCGCCACCTTGCAGCGCGACGACGGGCGCATCGACGAGTTGCTGGCGCTGGCGGCGCGAGCGTCGCCCGTGCCCGATGACGCCGAGGTCCGCGAGGCCTTGCAGGCGGCCGTGGCAGAGTACCAGCCCGCCGCGTGACGCTACCATCGCGGGCCGTTCTCTCTACTTCCGCGCCCCGGCCATAGCTGATGCGCCTTTCTGATGAAGCCGTCGACATCCTTTCTCTTCGCACGAATCCCGTTCGGAACCTGCATGGCCCTGGCCGCCGCGATCCTGCTGGGTGCCGCGGCTGCGCGGGCTGCCGACGAGCCGGCCGCCGGCGGCACGTTCAATGCCCCAGGCTATCCGCAGCGGAACTCCCCCACGACGCCATCGAGCCCTGGCGATCAAAACGCCAACGCCCCCGGCAGCCCGAGCATTCAGGCCGCGCCTTTGCGCAGCACTAACAACAACGACCGAACGCGTCAGCAGAATGCCAGCCAGGATCCCCAGCCGCAGCGCCGGTTCGACGAGCCTCCGCCCAAGCCGACCGAGTTCCAGCGCTTCGTGGAGGGCGCCGTTGGCCGCCTCCTGCCGATCTTCGGCGCCTCGTTCTTCGCCAACGCTGCCGATCCCTCGCTGTCTCTCGACAACGTTCCGGTTTCTGCCGATTACACCATCGGCCCGGGCGACGAGATCATCACCCGCGCGTGGGGATCGATCGACGTCGACTACCGCAGCACAGTCGACCGAAACGGCATGCTCAATCTGCCGAAGGTGGGCAGCTTCAACGTCGCGGGCGTCAAGGCTTCGGACCTCGAGAAGAACCTGCGCGCGCAGATCGGCCGCCTGTACACGAACTTCAATCTGAGCGTCTCGCTCGGGCAGCTGCGCGGCCTTCGCGTCTTCGTCGTCGGCCCGGCGCAACGACCCGGTGTCGTCACCCTGCCGAGCCAGTCGACAGTGCTTTCGGCCATCGTCAGCGCTGGCGGACCGGCGCCAAGCGGATCGATGCGGCGGGTCCTGCTGCGTCGCGACGGGCGCGTCATCTCCGAGCTCGACGTCTACGACTTCCTGGTCCTCGGCGACAAGTCGAAGGACGTGCAGCTGGCCGCTGGCGATGTGGTCGTTTTCCAGCCGGCCGGGCCACGCGTGGCCTTGACCGGCTCGCTCGATACCCCGGCCATCTACGAGCTCAAGTCCGCGCAGGAACCGCTGCGCGACGTCCTGCGATATGCCGGAGGGGCCGCGGTCCTCGCCGATCCGAACCGAGTCCAGCTCGAGCGGATCGACGCGGGGCAATCCATCGCGGCTCGATCCGTGGAGGTTTTCCGCCTTGATGCGGCGGGCCTGCAAAAGACGCTACGCGACGGCGACGTGTTTACGCTGTTGTCGATCTCGCCGCAGTTCGCCAACGCCGTGACCTTGAAGGGCCACGTGGCGCAGCCACTGCGCTACCCCTTCACACCCGGAATGCGCATTCGCGACCTGATCCCCGATCGGGATGCCTTGATCTCGCCCGACTTCTACCGGCGAAAGAACCTGCTTGTGCAGGTGGTCGAGGACGAAGACGATACACGCCAGAGAGCGCGTCCCGGCACCGGCCTCGGCACTGGAACCGGCACCGGCAGCAGCACCGGAACCGGCACTGACACGGGTACTCGCGCGACGGGTGGCATGTCGCCCCGCGCCAATCGGCTTTCTCCGCTCGGTACGGAGCGGGCCGGGACCGAGGTCGACGGAGTCGATCCGGCGGCATCCAATCGCGCCATCGGCGAGCAGGCTTCCATGCGCGAACAGGATCGGCTTGCCGTCGCACGATCGCGGCGAACGCCGGCGGCCCTGTTCGACGATCTGAACTGGGACTATGCGACGGTGGAGAGATTGAATCTCGATCTGAGCACCCAGGTCATTTCGTTCAATCTCGGCAAGGCGGTCCTGCAGAAGGACGAGGCGAACAACATCGCCCTTGCGCCCGGAGACGTGGTCACGGTCTATAGCCAGAAGGACATCCGCGTTCC
>JANXXS010000028.1 GCA_025350505.1 Burkholderiales bacterium | reverse complement strand
CGGGCACGGCCGTTCTCGGGATAGAACTCGGTGGCGTCGATGGCGTCGAGCGCGCACTCGCGCAACGTCTGCGGCGCCGGGTCGGTGGCGAACACGCCGGCGCTCGATGCGTCGGGCTCGTCCATGCGTACGAACCACTGCGCCGCGGCGCGATAGATGACCGGCGTCTTGTGCCGCCAGCAATGCGGATAGCTGTGCGTCAGCGTCGAGCTGTCGAAGAGCCGGCCGGCGGCGCGCAAGGCCTCGACGATGTGCGGCGTCGCCTTCCAGATGTGCTCGCCGCCGAAGAGCGGCAGCGTCGCTTCGAAGACGCCATTGCCCTGGACGGGATTGAGGATGTCGTCGACCGCCAGCCCGTGGGCGCGGCAGGAGTTGAAGTCCTCGATGCCGTAGGCCGGCGACGAGTGGACGATGCCGGTGCCGTCTTCGGCCGTCGCGTAGTCGGCGAGGTAGACCGGCGCGATGCGGTCGTAGCCGGGGTCGACGGCGGCAAGCGGATGGCGAAAGCCGAGCCCTTCCAGTTTGCTGCCGAGCACGCTGGCCACGACCGTGCCGGCGAGGCCGAAGCGGGCCAGGCACTTCTCGACCAGCGCGCTCGCCAGCACGAGCAGCCCGCGCTCGGTGTCGACCAGCGAATACATCAAGCTCGGGTTGAGGTTGAGCGCCTGGTTCGCCGGCAGCGTCCACGGCGTCGTCGTCCAGATGACGGCGAAAGCGTCCTTGGTCAGCGGCGCGACGCCGAAGGCGGCAGCGAGCGCGGCCGGGTCGGCGGCGAGAAAGCCGACGTCGACCGTCGTCGATTTGCGGTCGGCGTATTCGATCTCGAATTCGGCCAGCGACGAGCCGCAGTCGAAGCACCAGTACACGGGCTTCAGGCCGCGATACACGAAGCCGCGCTCGACGATGCGCTTGAGCGCGCGGATTTCGCCGGCCTCGTTGCCGAAGTCCATCGTGCGATAGGGATGCTCCCAGTCGCCGAGCACGCCGACCCGTTTGAAGTCGGCCATCTGCTGCGCGATCTGCTCGGTGGCATAGGCGCGGCTCTTCGCTTGCACGTCGGCGCGGGCCAGGCCGCGGCCGAAGGTCTTCTCGATCTGGTTCTCGATCGGCAGGCCATGGCAGTCCCAGCCCGGCGTGTAGCGCGAGTCGAAGCCGGCGAGCTGGCGCGCCTTGACGATCATGTCCTTCAGGATCTTGTTGGCGGCATGGCCGACGTGCAGCTGGCCGTTGGCATACGGCGGCCCGTCGTGCAGGACGAAACGCGGCCGGCCGTGGCGGGCCTCGCGCAGGCGCTGGTAGACACCCTGGTCGCTCCACTCCTTGACCCAGCCCGGCTCGCGTTTGGGCAGGTCGCCGCGCATCGGGAACGGCGTGTCGGGCAGGTTCAGCGTCTTGCGATAGTCGATCGCAGCGACGTTGATGTCGGTCGGGGCGGGCGCGTCAGCCATGGCGGCGAATCTTTCGGGGCGAAGTCGCTGGGGCGCGTCTTCGGTTCATTTGTAGCGGGTGGGCGATCGGCGGTGCGGCAGCGATCGCGTCGTGGGCTTCGCACCGGCGGGTGCGAAGGCGGCGTCCTGGCGCGTCAAATTCGGTCGCGCGTCGTCTGGCGGCCGGTGGCCGCGCCGGCGGCGTCGGCCGCGAGCCAGGCGCGTGCGGCGTCGCTGTCGCGGCCGATCGCAGCGGCCAGCGCAGCCAGCGAGTCGTAGCGCGCTTCGTCGCGAAGTTTGGCAAGCAGTTCCACGCGGACGAGTTTACCGTAGCCCCCTTCGGCACCGAGGTGGGCGGGCCAATCGAAGACATGGACCTCGAGCAGGACGCGGCCGCTGTCGTCGACGCTCGGTCGCCGTCCCAGGCTGGCGACGCCGTCGAGAGGTTTCTCGGTCAGACCATGCACGCGTGCCACGAAGATGCCCTCCGCCGAAGGCCGCGGATGCGGAAAGCGCAGGTTGAGGGTGCGAAAGCCGTCGCCGCGGCCGACTGCGCTTTCGCCGAGGGCGCGGCCGAGCTTGGCGCCGTGGATGACGTGGCCGCTCACGCTGTACGGTCGGCCGAGCAGCGCCTCGGCCTCCTTCATGTCGCCGGCGGCGAGCGCGGCGCGCACCGCCGAGCTCGAGACGCGCTGGCCGTGTACCTCGTAGCTCATCATGCGCGCCACGTCGAAGCCGTGCGCCGTGCCGGCGGCGTCGAGCATCGCGTAGTCGCCGGCGCGGCGCGTGCCGAAGCGGAAGTCGTCGCCGACGAGCACGTAACGCACGCCGAGGCCGTCGACAAGCACCTTGTCGATGAAGGTGGCCGGCGACTGCGCGGCGAAGGCGGCGTCGAAGCGCAGCACCACGACCTGCGCGATGCCGCAGCGCTCGAGCTCGCCGAGCTTGTCGCGCAGCGTCGCGATGCGTGCCGGCGCCGCCTCGGGCTGGCTTCTCAGTGCCGCGAAATAGTCGCGCGGATTCGGCTCGAAGCTCATCACGGTCGGCGGCAGGCTGCGATGCGCTGCCTCCGACACGAGCAGGGCGAGCATCGCCTGGTGGCCGCGATGCACGCCGTCGAAGTTGCCGATCGTCAAGGCGCAGGCCGGCGCGAGATCAGGGTGACCGAGTCCGTGGAAGACGCGCATCGCGGCGATTATCGGAGCCGCTCAGAAACTCACCGTGCCGGCGACGCCGGCGGTCCAGGTCCGGCCCGGCGCCGGCTCGAAGAAGCGCGAGTTGCCTTCGTTGACGATCACCGAGCCGGCGTACTTGCGGCCGAGCATGTTGTCGATGCGGCCAAAGCCGCTCAGATCCCAGCTGCCGACATGAACGAGGTAGCCGAGGTTCGCGCCGGCGGTGGCGAAGCCCGCGGCGGCGTCGGAATTGAGGTCGTTGACCCAGACGCGGCTGAGCGCGCGCGCCTCGACGCCGCCGCGCCAGCCTTGCGGCGGCGCCCAGGCCAGCGCGCCGTAGAGCGCCGAGCGCGCGATCCCGGGAATGCGGTTGCCGCCGGCGATCGGCACGTTCGCTGCCGCGCAGGGCGTCGCGGTGCAAGTCAGGAACGGATCGACGTAGCGCGCGTCGAGGTAGGTGTAGGCGACCTGAGTGCGCCAGTTGTCACGCCAGTCGCGCGACCACGACGCCTCGAGACCGCGCCGCCGCGTCGCGCCGGCGTTCTGGAAGGTCGAGCGGCCACCGGAGTTGGTCTGCGTCACGATTTCGTGGCTGGTGCGCGTCTCGAACACGGCGACGTTGAGCTCGCCCCAGAGCGCGTCGCGCGTCTTCACGCCCGCTTCGACGCTGTCGCTGCGCGCCGCCTGCAGCGCCAGGTTGAGACCGGTCGCGCCATTCGGCCGGTAGGCCAGCTCGTTCAGCGTCGGCGTCTCGAAGCCGCGCCCGGCCGTCGCGTAGAGGTGCACGCTCTCGGTCGCCGCGAACATCAGTCCGGCGACGGGCAGCGTGGCGGCGTAGCGCACCTTGCCGCTGTCGTCGGGATTGGGGCCGACGATGTAGTGGTCGGTCGAGGCGAAGCGCAGGGTGCTGTGGCGCAGGCCCGCGTCCAGCGTCCAGCGCCCGGCGAACCGCCATGACGCCTGCAGGTACTGGTCGATGCTGGTGACGTCGTTGTCCTCGTTGCGGCGCAAGGCGCCCTGTACGCCGGTCGTCGTGCCGATGAAGTTCTGGTAGCCCTGGCGATGCTCGGCGAGCGTGTCGTAGGCGAGGCCGCCGACGATCGCGAGCGGCATGTCGCCGAGCCGCGTCTTCGCCGTCCAGCGCAGGTCGGTGCCGTCGTAGGCGCGGCCGAGCGAGATGACGCCGCCGGGATTGAGCGGGTTGTTCTGCGCCGGCGAAGCGGGCGGCGCCAGGATCGCCTGGAACTGCTCGGTGCCGCGATGGCCGCCGTAGACGAGGGCGCGCAGCGAGTTCACGTCATCGATGCGCCGCTCGTAGACCAGGCCGAACTGCGTCTGCTCGACCGTCTTGCGCGTGTCGTAGGCGATCGCCACCGGGTCGACGCCGCGCGGGTTCGCCTGGAATTGCGCGCGCGTCAGGCCGAGCGGGTCCTGCGC
>JANXXS010000404.1 GCA_025350505.1 Burkholderiales bacterium | reverse complement strand
GCAGTTCACGCACGAGCACGGTTTTCAGCAGCGTCAGCTGGCCGTGGAAGAAATGGCCGACACCGGGCAGCACGATCACCGGCAAGGACTGCGGGCGAGCCCAGTCCAATGTGGCGATGAGCGGCACGACGTCGTCGCTTTCGCCGTGCACGACGACGGTGTCGGCAGGCACGGCCGGCACCTGCTGCTTCTCGGTCGAGGGCCCGACCAGCACCAGGCGAAGCGCCTTCGCGCCTTCGGGCAGGCGCTCGGCGGCACTGGCGGCGACGTAGCCGCCGAAGGAAAAGCCGGCCAACGCCAGCGGCAGACCGGTGAACTCGGGCCGCGCGCGGGTGGCGGCGACGACGGCGAGCGCGTCGTCGACCTCGCCCTGGCCGTCGTCCCACGTGCCTTCCGACTTGCCGACGCCGCGAAAGTTGAAGCGCATGCTGGCCCAGCCGAGCTGCATGAAGGTGCGCGCCACCATCTGCACGACCTTGTTGTCGAGCGTGCCGCCGAACTGCGGATGCGGATGGCAGACCACGGCGACGCCGCGCGGTGCACCTTCCGGCCGGTCGAGGGCGCATTCGATGCGCCCGGCCGGCCCGGCGATCTCTTCGCGAACCGTGCGCGGATTCATGCTTCGACCCGTGCCGCCGTCAGCGGCCGACGTTCGGCGGCAGCAGCAGGCGCTCGACGACCTTGCCTTGTTTCAGGTGCGAATCGACGATCTCGTCGATGTCGCTGTCGTCGACGTAGGTGTACCAGGTGCCTTCGGGATAAACCACCGCCACCGGCCCGCCGGCGCAGCGGTCCATGCAGCCGGCCTTGTTGACGCGGATCTTGCCCGGCCCGGCCAGCTGCTCTTTCTTGACGCGCGACTTGCAGTGGTCGAAGCCCGCCTTGGCACCGTGGTGCGCACAGGAGTTCTCGCCGTTCTCGCGGTCGTTGAGACAGAAGAAGATGTGCCGCTCGTAGTAGGGAACCGAAGCCATTCTGGAAGGGAGCGCCGTCAAACGTGAAGGGCGAAGCCTACACGTGCGAGCGAATCCCTCGCTGTCAGAGGCTCTCCGCCGGATCGAAGTCGAGCTCGACCTTGGCGCCGTTCGGGTCGTAGGTGAAGAGCTGCCAGATGCCCGATTCCTTCTGCCGGCGCAGGTCGTACTTGACGCCGGCGGCGTCGAAGCGCGCCTTCACGTCCTTGACGCCACTCGCGGTGAAGGCCATGTGGTCGATGACGCCAGCGCGCTGCGCCGGGGGCTTGCGGTCGAAGTAGAGGTGCAGCAGCGCCTGCGTGCCGCCGCCGTAGAGCCAGGCGCCATCGAAGCCGAGATCGGGCCGGTAGCCCTCGGCCAGGCCGAGCAGGCCGACGTAGAAGTCGAGCGTCTTCTGTCGGTCTTCGGCAATGACGGTGAAGTGGTTCATGCCGACGATCATCGCGGCCTCCTCGTGGCTGTTGCACCGATTCTCAGGCGATCAGGACCAGCGCGCCGATCGTGCGCCGCGATTCGAGCCATGTCAGCGCCCGCCCGGCCGCCCGAAGGGCGCTGAGCGCCCCCTCGGGGGGCAGCGAACGAAGTGAGCGTGGGGGTCCATAGGAACTCCTTCTATCTCTGCGCGGCGAGGAAGTCGCGCAGCTCGCGCACACATTCCTCGGGTCGCTCGATCGGTGCCCAGTGGCCGCAGCGCGGCAGCACCACGACGCGCGTGCCCCTGGCGGAATGCAGCTTCTCGGCGAAGGCGCGCACCGCCTGCGGCGGCGCCACGCCGTCTTCGTCGCCGGTGACGAGCAGTACCGGCGCCTCGATGCGCTCGACGGACGCTGCGCCGGCATCAGCGAGCGCATCGCAGGTGCGCGCGTAGCCGTCGCTGTCCTGTCGCATCAGGCTTTCGCGGACGAAGGCGGCGGCGAGCGGCGAGCGCTGCCGCGTCTCGGACGAGATCGCCGCGTTCAACAGGCCGAGCGCGATCTCATGCATGCCGGCCACGCCCTCGCTGCGCGCCTTGGCGGCCCGGGCGCGGATGGCGACGCGGGCCGGTTCGGGCGGTACGATAAGCGGGCCGAACAAGGCGAGACTACGCACCAGCTTCGGCGCGGCCACCGCCAGATGCTGGCAGACGATGGTGCCGAGCGAATGGCCGACCCAGTGCGCGCGCGCGACGTTCAGCCGCGTGCAGACGGAGAGCAGCGTCTCGACGAAGCGCTCGACGGTGAGCGGCCCTTCGACCCGCGACGAGCGCGCGCTGCCCGGCATGTCGACGCGGATGACGCGGTGCCGGGCCAGCGCCGGCATGAGCGGGGTAAAGGTGTTGGTGCTGCCGCCCAGGCCGTGCACGCAGACGACGGCGTCGCCCTCGCCTTCTTCCTCGACGGCGGTGCGATCGAAGATGTGCAGCCCCATGTCACTCGAACCGGTTCTCGATCGCGCCGATGCCGTCAATCTCGATCTTGACGACGTCGCCGGCGGCGAGCCACTTCGGCGGCTTGAAGCCCATGCCGACGCCCGAAGGCGTGCCGGTGGCGATGACGTCGCCGGGATAGAGGGTGATGCCGCGCGAGCAGGTCTCGATCAGCGTCGGGATGTCGAAGATCATGTCCTGGGTGCGGCCGTCCTGGCGCAGCTCGCCGTTGACCCAGCCGCGCACCCGCGTGTCGCGCCCGTCCATCTGGTCGGCGCTCGTGATCCACGGGCCCATCGGGCAGAAGGTGTCGAAGCTCTTGCCGAGGTCCCATTGCTGGTGGCGGACCTGCACGTCGCGGGCGCTGACGTCGTTGACCACGGTGTAGCCGAACACATGGTCCATCGCCCGCGCCCTTGCGATGTCGCGGCCGCCGCGGCCGATGACGATGGCAAGCTCGCTCTCGTAGTCGATCTGCGTCGTGATCGCGGCGCCGGGCAGGCGCACCGGGTCGCGCGGGCCGACCACGCAATCGGCGAGCTTGGTGAAGACGATCGGCCAGGCGTCTTCTTTCGGCAGGCTGTCGCGGAACACCGTGGTCGCCAGCTCGGCGGCGTGGGCGCGGTAGTTGCGGCCGATGCAGAAGAGGCTTCTCAAGGGTCGGTGCAGCGGCGCCATCAGCTCAATCGCCTCGACCGGCAGCCGCGCGCCCGCAGGCTGTGGCAGCGATGCGCCACGCGCCAGCGCCTCGATCAGGGGCAGAACGCCGCGCGACGCGTCGGCCAGCGCAAGCGGCGTGGCCTCGCGCCCGTCCGGCGAAATCGTTCCGACCTGAAGTCGGCCGCCCCAGCGCCAACTGGCGATCCGCATCGCTCTCCGTCTCCGTGGTGTCCGGCGGTCGCTACGGGAAAGTCC
>JANXXS010000402.1 GCA_025350505.1 Burkholderiales bacterium | reverse complement strand
CAGCGCGTCGATAGCCCAATCGCTCTGGGCGGCTACCTCATCCTGCGGCGCATGCTCTAGCTGTGCGGCGGTTCGTAGGGCGGCGCGGATGGCGGCGCGGCAGTAGTCGCCCTGGATCATCAGGATCCCAGGCCCGGCATCGTCAGCGTCTCGTGGCGAGGGTTGGGATTGGACGCCGGCCCACGCTACTGCGCCGCGCTCGAACAGCCGCTCTAGCGCAGCTTCGTCGATCACTCGGCTTTCGGGCTCTCGTGGCGAGGGTTGGGCGGCGAGGGCGGGGCCGCGAATGATGCCGAGGCCCTGAGCGGCGATAGAAGCCAGCGTCGCGAACTTCGCATTACGAGCGGCGGCCGGGCTTTCCGGATCGGTGCCGCATGGCTCCTTCGCTGCGTCCGCCGCTCGAATCACGGCCCATAGTGCATCGCTCATCGGCCCCGTCGCGGGTTCCTCGGCTGGCGAGGGTTGGGCGGCGCACGGGCTGAACATGCAGGGGCCGTAGTGCGGCCAACGGTGACAGCAGCGCTCCGAGGCCATCGTGCTCCAGTCGCGTGCTTGCCCATCCCCTGTCTCGGGAGCGGCGAGGGCGGCGCGACAGGCATCCGACAGTGCGATGACGAGGCTCGCGTTGGCTCCGGTTAGCCGGCAGTACGTGAGGCTGCTTTCGACGCGCTGGATTACCTCACGCAGCCTCTGCTCGGTGTTACTCATTTCGTCCCTTTCGGTCGATTGGCAGCGGAGAGAACGCCGCGGGCGAATCGAATCCACGGCGGCGTCTTAGAGCCGCGCACGGGTGCTGCGTGCTCGCTCCAAAGTGCGTTTAGCTCATCGTCGCTGAGGGCGCGGTGCAAGACGGGCGCGGAGTAGAGCGGCACGGCGTCCGACATGTCCGCATCGTTTGCATGCACCACGCACCAGCCGTCGTTCGGCAAGGTTTCCGCCAAGTCAATCGGCCAGCAGTACGCCACCGGCCCCAGCGGGACAGCAGCCCGAGCTTCCTCGGCCTTGGGGTGGGGTGTGGTCATCAGTTCGTCCCTTTGATCGTGTAGCCCATGAGCTTCTGCATCGGGTTCGGTCGCTGGCCCTGCGGGAAGATCGGCAGATTCGCTTCGAGTCCATCGAGCGAGACGGTCGGCGCGTCGTAGTTGAAGCCTGGTTCGATGCCGGCGAACTGAAACGGCCGCTTGCATTCGAGGCAATGGATGACCCAGGCCAGGCCGCGCACCTTCTTGCTTACGAGAATGAATTGCGCCTTGATCATTGACCGTCATTCCGCTCGACTTCGCGCTCATCGCCGCACGTGCCGCAGACCTGCCGGTTCGTCCACTGCTGGCCGGCCCATACCCACTTCCACTGGTGCTTCCAGCGGCCCATGCACTCCGACGTTGTGCCGTCGTTGGGCGTCTTCGTAGAGCCGTCGTCAGTGCTCAAGCCGCCTCCTGCAGTTGCCCGCACACGCCGTTGTCGATCCAGTGCGCGGCGATGGTGTCGGGGAGCTGCGCAGGCAGCGCCTTGAGCGTGCCGAAGAGCAGTGCCGAGTCGATCTCGCCGTCGCTGGCCAGAATGTCCAGCCAGGCGAGCAGGTCGGTGCGGCCCTTGAAGTCCAGCACGTCGAAGCGATCGAGCACGAGGAGCTTCACGCCGGACAGGAACCCGATCGCCTCGGCCAGCATCGCATTGGTGCGCCACTTCTCGGACTCGCTGAGCAGCGCATAGGCGCGGCAGTCGGCCGAGATGCTCATGTCGGCCTCGACGCCCACGCGCGGCCACTCGGCGTCCATCGCGGACTGCATAAGGCGCTCGTTGATCGGGTCGAGGGCTTCGCTGAGCATCTCGGCGGGGATGCCGCTGGGCGCGAGCGCGTCGCCGAGCGCGTCCCATGCGGCGACGTCGGCCGCGTGCTTCGCGGCTTCCTTCGTCTTGGCGTCGGCCGCGTCGACGGCAGCCTTCGCAGCCTTGAATGTGTCGAGCGTGGCGACGATGGCCGAGCGCTGGGCCTTGAGCGCCTCCGCTTGCTTGCGCGCATCGAACAAGGCGCCGGCATCGAACTCCGCCGCCAGCTCGATGGCGATTCGCCGCGGCGTCTGTCGTGGCCGTGCGCGCCTCGGCGAGGTAGCGCTTGTCGTTGGCGACGGCGCTGGCCACGAGCTTGCGGCCGTCTTGCAGCGCCGGCAGCTTGGCGCGCGCGTCGGGGTCACCGGCCGCGTCGAGCTTGCCGTGCTCCTTCTCGTATGCGTCGAGGGCGGCGCGCACCTGGTCCCAGTGGACTTGCTCGGTCCCGGGCCACGCCGGCAGGATCAGCGCGAATCGCGCGGGCAAGGTCGTGCACGAGGCCGATGCGCGGACCGCCGCCGGCTGCGGTCGCAGTGCGCGCGATAGTGGCGTCAAGGTCGGCGAGCGAGGCCTCGTCGACGCCGAGTTTCGTCTCGAAGCGCTGCACCATCGCGGCGTGGTCGTGCAGCGCCGGCAGCTTCGCCTTCAGCGCGGCGCGGCGTGCCTCCTCGGCGCCGAGCTTGCCGATCGTCTGCTGCCACGACTCCAGCGCGACGTCGGCGTGCTTCAACTCCGTCGCGGCCTTCGCCTGCGCGGCGGCGTCGAATGCCGGCTTCGGCGCGTGCCAGGTCTTCACCTTCTCGCTGCCGTACGTCTCGCCGGTGACGGCGCGCCACGCGCCCTTCGCTTCGGTCGCCTTGGCCTTCGCTTCCTTGCACGCCGGCTCGAAGCCAGCGCGCAGCATCGATTGCACGCGGTCGATCTTCAGCGCGTCCAAGCCGCGATCGAGTAGCCGCTTGCGCACGGCCTCGCCGTCCGTCTTCAGCCCCATGAGACCGAACAGGAACGCGCGCCGCTCGTTCACGGGCAGATGCGCGAAGCGCTGCGCGTCGATCACGTACGGCAGCGCCGCCGGCATCGGGTAGTCGTTGAACTTGCCGTTCGGCAGCGTCACGACGGCGTGGCCCGTGTCGAAGGTGACCTCGGCGAAGCCGCCTTCCGCGCCTTCGGAGAGCAACGCGCCGTATTCCTTCTTCAGCTCGACGCGCACCGGCTCGCGCGTCAGCGCCATGCGCACGGCCTCCTGAATCGACGACTTGCCCGCGGCGTTGGCGCCGGCGAAGATGTTCACGCGCTTCTGCAGCTGGACGTCGACGCGGCGCGCGCCGAGGAAGTTCTCGATCTGGATGTGCTCGAGCCTCATGACGTCGTCGCCTCGGGCTCGTCGGTCTTGAGCACCTTGCGCGTGCCGTCGGGCGACATGGCGCTGACGATGCCGCCGGCTTCCATCGCCTCGAGCAGCCGCGCGGCGCGGTTGTACCCGATGCGCAGCGTGCGCTGCACGTGGCTGATCGAGGCGCGCTTGGAACTGACGACGGCCTCGACGGCCTGGTCGTACAGATCGTCTTTGCCGCTGGCCGGCGGCGAGACGTCGCGCGCCTGCTCGTCATGCCACGCGGTCCAGCCGGCCGTCCAGCGCGCCACCAGCTCGTGGCGCACGACCGGCGCGCTGTTCATCGGCTGGCCGGTTCCGGCTGCAGCCCGGCCGGCGACGTAGTAAGCGTCGAGATCGGATTGCAGCGGCGTGTCGGTCAATGCCGGAGGAACTTCCTTGAACTCGGCATCGACGACGCTGCTGTCGTCACCGGCCGGCTTGTCCATGCCCTTGCCGTCGCCCTTCGGGTCGTATTCCTGCCCGAGGTCCATCGCGCGTTGATCGGTCTCGCCGGTCACCTCATCCATGCCGTCGAGATGGCTGGCCGGATCGGCGACGACGATGAGGCAGAGCTTGCCTTCGCTGTCGGCGAGCGCGTGCCGCGTCGGGCACTGCGCGGAGAGCTTGAGCACGACCTTGATGCCCTGCTTGAACACGACCTGGTCGATGGTCGCGTCGGCCGTGGCGCGGCCCTCGCTGGCGATCAGGTGCACCGCCATGCGCACGCACGTGTCGACACGCTTGCGCAGCCGATCGATCACGTCGTCTTGCTTCGACTTCGACAGCTTCGGCCACGGGTCCGGCAGCAGCCGCACCTCCTGGACGAGAGCCTGCAGGATGTCGCGGCCGATGGTGCCGGCCGTCATTTCGAGGGTCTTCTTGGCCTCGTCGCTCATGTCGTGCTTTCAAAGTTGAGGGAAAGTCA
>JANXXS010000373.1 GCA_025350505.1 Burkholderiales bacterium | reverse complement strand
CCGCGCTACGAATCGGCGTGCGGCTGCGGTGGCATGGGCTTCAACGCGATCGGCGTGCTCGCCGACGGCGTCGACGAGTGCCTGAAGTCGGTTCGCGAAGAGCTGCGCCAGGGCGCGCACTGCATCAAGATCATGGGCTCGGGCGGCGTCGCTTCGCCCACCGATCCGATCTGGATGAACCAGTACCGCGAAGACGAGATCCGCGCCATCGTCAACGAATGCACCGAGCGGCGAACCTACGTCTCTGCGCACTGCCATCCAGCGAGCGCGGTGCGCCGCTGCGTCGAGTTCGGCGTGCGCTGCATCGAGCACGCGACGCTGATCGATGCCGAGACGGCGCGTTTCATCGCCGGGCGCGGCGCCTTCGTCGTGCCGACCATGACCATCCTCGAGCAGCTCGTCGAAACCGGACGCCAGCTCGGCTTTGCGCCGCAGAGCCAGGCCAAGGCCGAGGTCGCGTGGCAGTCGGCGATCGGCGGCCTCGACATCATGCGCAGCGCCGGCGTGAAGCTCTGCTACGGCACCGACCTGCTCGGCAGCCTCTACCTGCACCAATGCCGCGAGTTCACGCTGCGCGCGCAGGTGTTCACGCCGCTCGAGCTGTTGCGCCAGGCGACCTCGATCGCCGCCGACATGATGATGCAGGCCGGCCGGCTCGGCTGCGTCGCCGAGGCAGCGCACGCCGACCTGATCGTCGTCGATGGCGATCCGCTCGCCGACATCGCCTTGCTGGCCGCCGACGGCGCCAGGCTGAGCGTCATCGTGCGCGGCGGCGAGGTCGTGAAGGATGTGCTGACGGCCTGAGACCTGGATGCGGCTTGCCGAACAACGATAGCGGGATATCGTCTATCAACATTCTGCCTATCGAACCTTCGTCCTCGCGCGCGTTTTTGCCGAGGGCACGCTGATGCGGGAAGACCTCAAAGGAGTGGTGTGACGTGGCGATCATCGTCAAGCTCGACGACCCTCTCCACGATCGGCGAATGACACTGACCGAGCTCGCCGAGCGAATCGACATCACGCTCGCGAATCTTTCGATACTCAAGACCGGAAAGGCGCGCGCGACCCGCTTTTCGACCCTCGAGGCGATCTGCCAGGTCTTGCGGTGCCGGCCCGGCGACCTGCTGCAATTCCAACCCGAGTCTCGCGCCCGAAAGGCGCCCGCGTCCGCGCGGGCAACGTCCTGATTTCAAGGGAGTCGGCATGACTTCGACCGCAGCATCCGTTTCCGACTCGGTCGCCGATGGCGCAGGCGAGGTATCGCTGGTGCGGCTCCACGTTCTGCGCGCCGCCTACCTTCTGCTGGTGGTCGGGTTGGGCGCGACGACCGTGCCGGTCCTCTTCAGTCATGCGCCGACGGCGCGCGGCGTGATCCCGAGCCTGCTCTGCGGCATGTGGCTGCTGTGGGGCTACCTCTATCGACACTACTTCAAGGCGCCGGCGGACCGCTGGCGATGATCCAAGAGCGGCCTGACGATATCGCGGCGCTCCCGCATTAGCATCCGCGGCATTCGCACCTCGGAGGCCGCCAGCCTTGAACCCGCCCGACACGACACGCCAGCGCCTCGCCGCCATCCTGGCTGCCGACGCGGTAGGGTACTCGCGGCTGATGAGCGCCGACGAGGCCGGCACCCTCGCAGCGCTCGATGACGCACGCGCCGTCTTCCGATCGAACGTCGAGTCGGGCCAGGGACGAGTCATCGACATGGCCGGCGATTCGGTGCTGGCACTCTTCGAGTCGGCGAGCGGCGCCGTGCGTGCCGCGCTGGCCGTGCAGGAACGGCTCGAATCGCTGGCCGAAGGCGTGCCTGCGGATCGCCGCCTGCGCTATCGCATCGGCATCCACCTGGGCGATGTCATCGAGAAGCACGACGGCAGTGTCTACGGCAGCGGCGTGAACATCGCCGCCCGCCTCGAAGGCCTTTCGCAGCCCGGCGGGATCACGATCTCCGACGCCGTGTACAGCTCCGGGCGGCGTGGCGTTGCCGCCAGCTTCGAGGACCTTGGCGAGCGCGAGGTGAAGAACATCGCCGAGCCGGTGCGCGCCTTTCGCGTCATCGCCCAGGCAGACGGCTACGTCGAAAGCCCCACGCGACGCACCATGCCTGCCGCCTTGACATTGCTCGCGCGCCGCTGGCAGATCGCGGTCCTGGTCGCCTCGGTGTTGTGCCTGGCCGGGGCCGTGGCGATCTACCTCGCGTACGTCGCACGGCGAGACCGACCGCTCGGCGGGCAGGAGTTGCTGGCGGCGGCCGGCGTTTCCACTTTCAAGTTCGGGCCGTGGACCACGCTCGTGGCCAGCGGCGACAGACGCCGGGTCTGGGTGCTGGTTACCCTGAGAGATCCGACCCGAACAGAAGACCACACCGCCGAAGGCTGGCCCGACGGTGTGAGCTCCGCCCGCTCGCTGATCGAGTACGACTGCAAGAAGCGGCGCGAACGGACCTTGCAGCAAACCTGGTTCGCCGGACCGATGGCGACGGGAGACGTGGCGCCCGGCGAGAAGGGCGAGCCGGACTGGTGGGAACGCTGGGCTCCTAGCACGGCCGACGACATGGCGCTGAGGGCAGTGTGCGACCATCGGCCGGCCGGTTGATCGCCGGCGGCGAGGGTCAAACGCCCATCGTGCTCAATTTCTCCAGCACGTCGTTCATGAGGAGGGCGAGTCGGGGATGGGAGGCCTCGAAACTCAGTATCGAGGACTTGAGCCGCGCGGCCAGCGGCTCGGCGGCGGCGGCGCTGCCCGGTCTCTCGATGCTTGCGCCGATGTCGAGCATCAGGTTGTCGAGCCGGTGCCTCGCTTCCTCGTCGTCGATGTCGAGCGCCTGAATCTCCGAGCGAAGGCTGCTCAACGCGGCGTCGAGATGTCTGGCGTTCGTCATGGGGTCTCTCCTTCGGGCGGGGCTTCCGCTATGCCGCATTCTGGCGGCGTAGTCGCTCCGACGTCGCTGCGCTAGGGCGCCGGTGGGCACGTACACGCAAACCTTCAATCTCGATGGATTCGCCCGGGTCGGCACTCAAGCGTTCCCGCTGCTGGCCACGCTGCCGGTCGTCGTCAACGTGCACCCGGCGCCAGGGCTGAACGTCTTGACAACTCCATCGCCGGTGGCTTTGCAGTCGGTGACTTCCGGATTGTTCATCCCCGAGGCATATGTTCCGACCATCCTGGTGCTTGCGGCCAACGGGCAGTTGTATTCCGAACTCAGCCGTGTCCAGTACCTGCCTGCCGGCCCGGGCGTTCTCGATGCCGGAGGTATCCAGTGGCTCCAGGTGGGCGTGGGTTCAGGGTATAGGGATTGGGACAGCAACTACTCGGCGTTGGCCCTTGTCTGTGTTCAAACGAACCCGAGCCAGTGCCTGGCGCCCGGCCACTACGCGGCGAACATGTACTTCCGGATCCCGGGCGGCGCCGAATTGCCAACGCCGTTGTCGGTGACGCTCGACATTCACTGACCGACGCCGAGGGCGAAGGCCGCGCACGCCCGCCCCCGGGTGGGCAAGACTGCTTTTACCAGTCGACGCCGCAGTAGCTCTTGACCTGCTCGTCATCGCTTTGGAAAGAACGTCACCAGGACCTGCGTGTCTCCCTTTGGTGCAATCCAGACGTTGATGTCGAAGCCCTTCGACGACCGGCCCGTGATGACGATCAAGCCCTTCGCATTCGGTGCTGGCAGCGGCGCCGCCTTGTGCTTGAGCATGACGGTGTAGACCTCTTCCATGATCTGGTTCTCGGTCATGTCGTCGGGAAACATCGTCGAATCCTTTGTCCTGCTGACCTTTCCGTCCGCCGATTGGAACTCGACGACCTTTCCGTCCTTTTTGAATTCGGCCCTGATCTTGTAGACGCCGTTGCGCGGGTTCTGGAGCAAGTCCACCTGTCTCGCATTGACGTTCGGGTCTCGCGCCTTCGAGTGGTACCCGCCAGTTTCATCGCCTTCGAAGACGTGCTTCTTCGGGGGACTGTTCTTCGCGAGCACATCCTCGGCGGTATGACCTTCGATAGGCTTGATGTCCGGGTTCTTCGGTGAGGGTGGCGGTGGCTTGATGGGCTCGGTCACGATCCGTTCGGGGGTAACGGACACGACTCTCTGTTGCCCGTACTTCGGCACATAGATGACGTCACCAGGGGCGAGATCTCGTGCCGGCAACGGAGTCTTCGGCGCATCGGCGGCGGTCCGGGCGGCGTTCGCCTCCTGGATGATGTCTTCGTCGAGTTGCCATTCGAACCGGATGGCGATGCCCATCTCCGAGGTGTCCATCATGAGCAGCTTCATCGCGCCGATGGGCACAACGACGCTGGCGATCGTGTAGGGCAGATTCTTGAGCGAGAACGGGTTGGCCTCCTCCAACTTCTTCGCGGCGACGTCATGCAACTTCTTGTTGATCCGCTGCGGATACACCTCCCCTGTTTCCCTCTCGAACTCCTCTTCCTGGGAGAGCTTGCGTCCCGGAACGGGTGGAGGCGGCGCCTTCGGGCCATCGGGCCCCTTGGACCACTTCATGAACAGCATCGCGCCGGTCTTTGAATCGCGGAAGAAGTGGCCGTCCCAATTCCCCTTGTACTCGGCGACGGTCGACATGAAGTGCTCCAACTCCTTCGCGGCCGCGGCCTCCGTAAGCTCGGGAGTTCCCTTCGGGCTGCCGCCTTCCGATCCGACCTTTTCCATCGACGTCACGACGGTCGCTCGACCGTCGTTCTTGACTGTGAAGTTGGCGCCTGCCCAACCGTTGCGATCGGCTTCAGCGGCGAAGCGGGCGAGCATCGCGGTGGCTCCGGAGGCGGGGGCGGCGGCGGGCTGGGCAGGCTTGGGCTTCGCGGCGGCCTCGTCGACGAGCGACATCGTCTTGCCGGTGAGGCTGCTGCTCCACATCTGCGCGTCCTTGCTGTAAGAGGCGCTGAACTGGATCTTCAACTTCTGCCCGGCTTTCCGGTCGGAGTGGCCCATGGCGTAGGACCGATGAAACGCCGCGACAAGCCCCATCAGCGTTTGCGGCTCCGCCGTGCTGGCCGCATTGAACTGGTCCGAAGGGACACCCCGGAACGCGGAGTCTCGTGTGATCGCCGAGAGAACGCGGGTGTAGAACTGGTCTCCGTCTTCCGCCCATCGCACTTCGAACGCCGCCGTGCGTTTCCCGGAAGGGTCGCCGCCTTTCTCTCCTTGCACGCCGCCGGGGCCGGCTGCAGAGGCCGAGAGCATCGGCGGTGCGCCGGCCAAGACGGTCGGTTGCGCGCCGACCGGCTGGTTCAACAAGCCCTCGGCGCGGACCGCGAGCGCCAGCGCGTCGCCATCGAGCTTTTTCATGCGCCGCGCGCCATCGATGGGCGGGAGATCGTCGACCTCGGTGCGGGCGGCGGAGAAGGCAGCGATCTCTGCCGCGAGCTTTGCCCTCACTGCGGGCGTCGGCTGGGCGTCCATCGCCGCTCGGGTGCGCGCGATCTTCTCGTCGTAGCCCTTGGCGAGAATGGCCGTGAGGCGCTTTGCGTTGTCGCGAGTGCGCTCGTCGTCGGCGAGCGGAGGTCGTGACGCGTCGGGCGACGTGGCGGAAGCCTGCGCAGGCTTCCCTACGAAGAGTGGCGTGAGCTTCAGCAGCTCGAGTAGTCCGGTTGCCATTGCGCCTCCTTGCCGCCTGCGAACGATGCGCGAGGCTTGCACTTGTCTGGTAAAGCGGAGTCCGCGGGGAAAAACCGCCGACCCGGCGCAGATTTTCGTTCCGTGTCGCGCGCGGAGTGAGGCCGCCAAGGGCGACGGCCGCTGGGCGCGGGCCTACGACGGGGCGCGCACGTCGGCGGTGCCCGCGGACCTGTTGGCGGCGCTGGAAGCCGAGCCGAGGGCCAAGGCCTTCTTTGCAACGATCAACGCGGCCAATCGCTACGCTGTGCTGTGGCGTATACAGACAGCCGTGAAGGCCGAGACGCGCGCCAGGCGCATCGCCCAGCTGGTGGAGATGCTGGCACGCGGCGAGACCGTCCACATCTTCAAGCCCCGCGCGAAGGCATGACACCATTTCATTGCGAAGGCGTGCAACAGCGGGCGGCGACTCAGGCAACATCGCGGGCTGCCGTCTGCAGCCACCCGCCAGGATTCCCGATGTTCCGCCACAAATACCTCACCCACGCCGAGATCCTCGACCAGCTCGCCGCCTGGGCCGCGCAGCACCCCGAGGTCGCCCGCGTCGGCAGCATCGGCAAGAGCGCGGCCGGCCGCGACATCGCGCTGCTGACGATCGGCCGCGACCCCGACCAGGCGCGTCCTGCGGTCTGGATCGACGGCAACATGCACGCGAGCGAGGTCTGCGGTTCGAGCGTGGCGCTGGCCATCGCCGAAGATCTGCTCGCCCTCCACGCCGGCACCGACGCGGCCGGCGGCAAGGCGCTCCCCGCGCACATGGCGCAGGCGCTGCGCGAGACGCTTTTCTACATCGTGCCGCGCATCTCGCCCGACGGCGCCGAAGAGGTGCTGCACCGTGGCCGGTACGTTCGCTCGAGCCCGGTCGACGACCGCCTGCACAAGGGCCACGCGCGCTGGGAGTCGGAAGACATCGACGGCGACGGCATCGCCGGCTACATGCGCAAGCCCGATCCCGACGGCGAGCTGGTCGAGCTGCGCGGTGAAGACGGCGAGCCCGTGCAGCCTGCGGTGATGGTGGCGCGCCTGCCCGAAGACCCGGGCCCCTACTTCAACCTCTACCCGGAAGGAAGGATCGTCAACTTCGACGGCCGCACGATCCCCGCCCCGCATTTCCTTTCCGACAACCTCTACGACTTCAACCGCAACTTCCCCTACTCGTGGGCGCCCGAGCCGCACCAGGCCGGCGCCGGCCACTACCCCGGCAGCGCGCCCGAGACGCGCGCGGTGATCGACTTCTCGATCGCGCACCCGAACATCATGGTCTGGCTCAACCTGCACACCTTCGGCGGCGTGCTGATCCGCCCGCTCGGCGACAAGCCCGACTCGAAGATGAACCCGGGCGACCTCGCCATCTTCGAGCAGGTCGAGGCCTGGATGACGGAGCACACCGGCTACGCCACGGTCAGCGGCTTCCACGAGTTTCTGTACGAGCCCGAAAAGCCCCTGCATGGCGACCTGTCCGACTACGCGTACCACCAGCGCGGCGCGCTGGCCTATGTCGTGGAGCTATGGGACCTGTTCCATCAGCTCGGCATCGAGCGCAAGAAGCCGTTCGTCGACCACTACTCGAAATTCGCGCGCAAAGACATGCGGGCGCTCGCCGCGTTCGACCGCGAGCACAACCAGGGCCGCGTCTTCGGCAGCTGGAAGAAGGTGGCCCATCCGCAACTGGGCGAAGTGGAGGTCAATGGCTTCGACCCACGGGTCGGCATCTGGAACCCGCCCTACGAGAAGCTGGACGAGACCTGCCGCAACCAGAGCGCGGCTTTCCTGCGCGTGGCGGCGCTGGCGCCGCGCGTGAGCGTGCAGGTCGTGCAGCAGGAGAAGGTCGATTGCCACACGCGAACGCACCTGCGCATCGCCAACCAAGGCTATCTGGGCACCGTGGGCGTTCCTTCGGCCAAGGACCTTCCCCATGTCGAACCGCTGCGCATGACGCTGCGCACCGAAGGCGTGACCCTGCTCGCGCCGAGCGAAGCGGTGGTCGAGATCGGGCATCTCGACGGCTGGGGCGGCGGACTCTACGGCGGCCCCAGCGTGTTTTCGCCCTGGACGCGCGGCAACGGCCACGAGCGCTTCGTGACGCTGGTGACCACCGGCACCGGCACCGTACACGTCGAGGTCAGCAGCTGTCGTGTGGGCGTCAAGACCCTGGCCGTGGATATCGCCTCGTAGATCGGCGCCCCCGTGTAGATCAGCAGCGCTAGCGGATCGCCTTGGCCGCGTTGTTCAGGCCAGCGACGAGAAGCGCCTTCAACCCGGTCTTCACGCCGAACGGGTTGTCGTCGATGTGCGCCACCAGCGGCTCGCTCTTCACGTAGTTGATGTACTCCATGAGCAGCGCCTTGGCGTCCTTCAGTTCGGCCTGGTGCTTGGCGTGGTCGTCGGCCGCGCCGGCGTTGGCCATCGATTCGGCCAGGCGGTGATCGACGTTCTCCATCACGTCGTCGAGCTTGGCCAGGCCCTTGTCGATCTCGGCGACCAGGGCCGGATGGCCGTCGGCGCAGTGCGTCTTGACCGCCGCCTTGAGCGCGGCGATCTGCTCGCTGGCCCTGGCGTGGGTCTGGCGCCAAGCCTCGGCGCCGGCGGCGAGCTGCTTCTGCTTCTGCGCCGGAACTGCGGCCGGCGCTGCCGCCAGGCTCGCCGGCACAGAAAGCTTGAGGGCCTTCAACAAACTCATGGCTCGGTCCTTCGTCGGTCCGCGGCTGCTGGATGCAGCCTCAGAAATTGATCGTCGCGGTGAACGATCCGGACATCGCCGGAGCCCGACCGCCCTTGGGCCAATCGCCCGCGATCTCGAAGCCGAATTTGGCCGAGATCTCCGACTTCTTCGTCAGGGTCTGCGCCTTGTCGAGCGCATCCTTCACCGGCTTCATCGTGTCCTGCAGCTTCTTGTTGAGCGCATTCACGTCCTCGATGCTGCGCACGCCCTTGTCGCCCGCCAGCTTGTAGAGCTCCTTGACCTGCTGGTCGACGGTCTTGAACAGCGAGTCGATGCTCTCCGTGGCCACCGGCTCGCCCATCGAGAAGCTCAACCCGACCTTGTATTCCTGGTTGTTGACGTCGACGCTGATCGAGATCTTGTCGTTCTGGCTCAACAGGCTGGTGCCCTTGGCCAGGGCGATGTCGACCTGCACCTTGCCGCCGGCCTTGCCCTTGCCGTCGACGTTGCCGCCCACCGTGACCGAGGTATTGCCGCCCTTGGGCTTGTACTCGAGCTCGACCGCGGCACGCACCCCCTTCAGCGATGTCTCGATCTCGGCGGCCAGCTTCAGGTCCTTGGTCTGCTGCACGATCTTGAGTTTGGCGCTGATGTCGTCGGCCTTCTTCTGCATCTCGGCGGCAAGCGTGGTCTTGCCGTCGTTCAGCGCGATCGAGATGCCGGCCTTGATCTCGTCGAGCGCCTTCTCGAAGTTGGCGGTGACCACCACGCCGCTCTTGACCGCCGTGAGCTCGAGCTTCGCCGCGACCTTGTCGGCGGCGGCCGTGACCTCGAGCGCCGCCTTCAGGGTCGGGCTGGCGTAGTAGGCCGTGAGCTTGGCCTGCATCTTCTTGAGATCGAGCTCGGCATCGAGGCCGGCCTTGACGCTTTCCTTGTCTTGCGCGTCTTTCTTGAGATAGGCGACGCTGGCGCTGATCTTGTCCTCGCTGGCCTTGGCGGTGACCTTGATCTGCTCCTGCAGCCGGGTCCAGGCGAGGTTGAACTCGGCCTCGGCCTTGTCAAACTTGACGGTCAGGTCGGCGGTGGTCTTCTCGTCGCCCTTCTTCTTCGACCGGTCGAGCTCGACCTTCACCTGGTCCTTGTCGGCCTTCAGCGTCACCAGGGTGGTGGCTTCGTCGCTGATCTTCTTCCACTCGCTGCGCAGCTTGGGATCGAACTCCTCCCAACCGTCGTTGTTGACCTGGATGGTGACGTCGTAGTCCTTCAGCGCGATCTTGGAGCCGCCCTTGTCGGCGCTGGCGTCGACCTCGCCGCCGGGGATCGGCACCTTGAGCGCCGCGCCCTTGAAGCCGAGCTGCACGATGCCGCCGCCGGTGATGTCGATCGTCACGCCGCTCGGCAGCTCCGTCATGTAGGCGGCGAGCAGCCGGTCGGTGTTGACCGAGGCCGGGTCCTTGTTCGACGACATGCCCCAGGTGACGTTGGCGAGGCGGTCCCGCACGCCTTTGTCGACCACGTCCATCAGGGCCTGCGGCCGCGGCAGCTTCAGGCCCTGCACGTTGGCGGCCGTGTTCTTTACCCACTGCGGCAGGCCGGCCAGCTCGGGGTAGCGCTCGCGCACCTCCTTCATGATCTGCACGTAGCCCGAGCGGCTCAGCGCCTCGGCGGGCATCTCGGCGATGTACTTCTGCACGGCGGCGAGCGCGCTGTTCACCTTGGCGAGCCTTTCCTCGGCCTCCTTCTTCTGTGCGACCGCGCCCTCGCGAAGGATCTTGTCCATGGTCGCCGGGTCGATCGGCTTGAGCGGATCGAACGCCTTGGGCTTCAGCGGACTGAACTCGTACTCGTCGGTCCCGGCGTAGGGCGAAGGCACGGCCGGCTTCGCCGTCGGCGGCGCACTCGCCACCTTGGTGTTGACGCCCAGGCCCTCCAGCCACTCGAGATGCTTGTCGGTGATATCGCCCATGGGAGGTGACCCGGCCGAAAAGCCGGGATGAGGTCGAGGGCGCCATGCTAACCATCGAGGCGGCGATGACAAGCACTTTAGGCCAAAGGCTGGGCGTTGCGTACCTGCGGGTTCAATTGCGTGGCCACGGCCATTGCCAGATAGCACACCGCAAAGAACCACACCGTGGTCGTGCTGCTCGTGTGCTCCAGCAGCAGCCCGCACAGCGCAGCACCGAGCGGATTGAAGCCGAAGGCAATCAGCCGAAAGCTGCTGTTGACGCGCCCCTGCAGCGCGTCGGGAATCAGTGCCAGCCGGTAGCTGAACTGGACGACGTTGTAGACCGGCGCCGACGTGTAGATCAGCGCATAAACGACGCCCAGCAAGTAGAACTTCGGCACCACCAGGTAGAGCGGAAACAGCAGCGCTTGCGTCCAGATCACGCTGATGATGACCTGGCCGAAACCGAAGCGCCGTTGAATGCGCCCGCCGACAAGCGCGCCGACGATGCCGCTCACGCCACCGATGCTGAACACGAGCCCGATTTCGATATCGCTCGCACCCATCTGCTTGGCCAGCACGATCAACAGCAGCGGCGTGGCAGCGCCAATAAAGTTCATGCTCCCGGTCAGCACCGACATATAGCGTATCAACGGCTGCTGCCAGAGCCACCGCACACCCTCGGCAATCTCGGCGCGCAGGTGGCGCGCGCCCGTCTTGGGTGCGGCGCGAAGTTCGGTCTCGATCTTGCCCAGCGACACCGCCGAAACGAGATACGACAGCGTGTTTGCCGCGAACGGCGCAGCGTGCCCCAGGGTTTGAAAAAGCAGTGTGCCCAGCGACGGGCCGACGATCTGCACCGCACCGAAAGACGCTTCGTTCTGAGCCGCCGCCCTTGGCAAGTCGACAGCGGGGACGACGCGCGACAAGGCCGCCACTTCAGCGATGTTGAAGAAGACGAACAAGCTGCCCTCGATGAAGGCAGCGGCGTAGATCTGCCACAACGACAGCACGTCGAACCACAGGGCCAGCGGCACGGTCAGCACGACCAGGGCTCGCAACAGGTCGCAGGCGATCATGACGCGCTTTCTGTCCCAGCGATCGATCAGCGCGCCCACCGGCAGGCTGAACAGCAAGTAGGGCAGCGCACGCAATGCCGAAGCCGCGCCGGCAGCGCCAGGCGACTTCGTGATCGCAAGGATCAGCAACGGGTAGATGAGTGAAGTCGTGCTCGAGCCGAGCGTCGAGACGACCTGGCCGCTCCACAAGAGCATGTAGTCGCGGTACCGCCACAGGCTGGTCGCGGGCGCGGCGTGGGCGGGCGCGGTCACGGCGCGGCGATCCGCCCCGCGCGTGGCCCGAAGACGTCGTCGCGTTCGGCTTCGAGGCGAGTGGCGACTCCCAGGTCGATGGCGCGCTTGCCATTGACCCAGGTGACGGCCTTGCACGGGGTGCTCATCACGACCTCCATGACCTGATCGGCGGTCAGGGGAATGACAGATTGAAAGTACCGCCTCATGGCGACGACGGGTGTGTCGAAGTTCGTCGTGAAACAACGCCGTTGCTCGATCTTGTCGCCCTCGCGGACGCTGGGCTGGTGCAAGCCGATCGCCGCACGCGAGCCCCAAAGAATTCGTTCGCTGCCGCCCAGAAAGATGTTCGCGCATGACGAGGCACATGCATATCGCGCCACCGTGTTCATGCCTTCGTCGTGCACGCTGCGCCCGAGCGCGAGCCCGGCATCGACCAGGCCGCCGGGCGACTCCAGCAGCAGCGTGAGCGGCCGCACGCACCCTTGCACCTTGGCCTTCTTGACGACGTCGTCGAACGTGTAGTTCGCCGATCGCGTCACCGTTCCCTGCAGTGCGATGACGCACTCCCCGTTGGCGGCGCGACGCAGGACAAAGCGCCCGCCTTCGAACGACGTGACATCCTCCGGTTCGACCTGCAATGGGTGAGCCCCGGCAGGCGGTTCAGGCGGGGTCTGGGCGAGCGCACTGGCCCAGGCAAGGGCCACGGCCAGACAGACGGGCAACTCGATCGGAAGCAAGGAATCAAACCGCTTCAGCATGTCGATCCGATCGTTGGCATCGGGCCTGCTCGGTGTTGCTACAGCGTGCACCAACGTACCTGCGACTGAACCGATGCTAGCGCGAATGCCAACGCGGAAGCCACCCGACAACCCCCCCATTCACGACGAGGCGCGGCCGGCCGCAAGGGCTGATACTTCGTTTGGTCTCGGCTCACCGGATCGACAGAGCAGCGATGCTGGAACGAAAGATCAACGCAACCTTCGGTGACGACCGCCCTACCGGGTTTGGCACGGGCTGGTGGAGCGGCGTGCTGTCGGCGTTTTTCGGCGTGCTGGCCTTCGGCGCTGTGGTGTGCCTGCACTTTCCGCAGCTCCTGACGTCGCCCGAGTTGCGGCCGTACTACCCGGTGGCCCTCATGCGCTTGCTGATCCAGGCGCTCATCGCGGCGGCGATCATTCTGGGCGTCGCTTCGGCGGTGCTGCGGGAGAAGAAGATCCTTGGGCTCACCGGCATGTTGCTCGCGCTGGTCGCGACCTTGCTGGGCGGGGCCAGCGTCCAGATCAACGAGCCGCTGCACGCCGGTCCGGCCATCGGTCTCGATTGGTTTTTGCTCGACATGCTGCTCATGACGCTGATCTTCTCGCCCTTCGAGGTGCTCTGGCCCGCGTATCCGAAGCAGGGAATCTTTCGCAGCGAATGGCTGCTGGACGTGGTGTATTTCCTGTCCACGCACCTGCCGATCCAGGTGACCTCTTTCCTGATCCTGCTCCCCGCCACACAACTCACGACCGTTCTGGGCAGTCCGGAGCTGCTGGCGGCGATGGCTCGTCTGCCGTGGTTGGCGCAGTTCCTCCTTGCCGTTGTGGTCGCCGACCTGGCCGAGTACTTCATCCACCGCGCCTTTCACTCGGTACCGTTCCTTTGGCGCTTTCACGCCATTCACCACTCTTCCAAGGCACTCGACTGGCTCGCCGGATCGCGCTCTCACCTCGTCGACGACGTCGTGGTCCGGGCATTCATCCTCGTGCCCATGATGTTCGCGTTCCCGCACGACATCATCGTGGCCTACCTGTTCTTCGTCACCCTCCACGCGACGTGGACGCATTCGAATTTCAGGCCGAGCATCAAGTGGCTCGAACCGTTCCTGATCTGTCCGAGATTCCATCATTGGCATCACACGTCGCAAAGGGAGGCGATCGACAAGAACTTCGCCATCCACTTTCCATGGATCGACAAGTTGTTCGGGACGCACTATTACCCCAGGGACCAGTGGCCGCACAGCTACGGTCTGGACAACGAGAAGATCCCGGCCGGCTTCTGGGGACAGGCCTTCTATCCGTTCGGCCGGATTGCCTCTTCAGAGGGGGTTCGCCACTACCGTGTCGGTGGGCGGCCTCGCTACAGTGAACCCAGTCACCAGCACAAAGGAAACGACATGAAGGGAAGATTGCAACGTCCGACCGGCGCGTTCATCGGCGCATCCTGGCTCGCCTTGTTGGTGGGCGTGATCACCTACCTCGCCGGTGTGTGGAACGCCCGCATGTTGCTGAACGAGAAGGGCTACTACTTCACCGTCCTGATGCTCGGGCTCTTTGCCGCGGTGTCTCTGCAAAAGTCGGTTCGCGACCGAATGGAAGGCATTCCCGTCACCTCGATCTATTTCGGACTCTGTTGGCTGTTCCTCGGCATGTCGCTGGTGCTGGTCGCAGTGGGGCTGTGGAACGCCGAGCTGGCGTTGAGCGAGAAAGGTTTCTACGCGATGGCGTTCGTGCTCAGTTTGTTTGCCGCCGTTGCGGTGCAGAAGAACGTCCGCGACGTCGCCCTGTTCGTCGACGAGCCGCCCGACACCATCAGCCCGATCGGCCCGAAATGAGCTGCCACGGTCGGGCGACCGACCTGTCTGGCTAAGCGCATCCGACCGCCGGCGGTCGCCGGCAGCATGCCGGACCGCTGCGCCGCTCGGGCTTGTTACTCAGGCGTGCTCACGCGGGTGGCATGGGCGAGGGCGATCACGCCGCCGGCCAGCGCGCGCAGCGTTGCCGCGAGTTCGGGCTCGAGGGCGTCGACGAAGTGGGCGAGGAAGCGGGCCTGCCGCGCCTGCCGCTCGACGTCGGACTCGAGCCCGGCGATGACGCGCTCGACCCACACCGACGGAGGATCGCCAAGGTCGATGCGCGGAATCACGACCTCCTCGATCAACTCGCGCGCAAGAACCGACTTCAGATGCATGCAACTAGCCAGGTCGCTCTGGAATCGTTCGTCCATCACCCTGGCGCGGCCGGCGAGGGTGATGGCCCGCTCGTCCGAACGCGCAGAGTGGTAGCCGGCAGGAAGGACTTTCTCCTTGACCCTGCAGATCACCTCAAAGTCACCGGGAGGTTCGCCGACCTGCGATTCGAGCACGAGCACGTTGCCAGACGCCGCGACCTTCGCGGTCGCGGTTCCCGGCGCCACGACGGTGATCAGCGACAACGGATCGAGCACCGTGTCGGCAGGCGTAGAGATTGGCTGCGTCACGGGACCCGCCCCGTCGGGGATTCCGATGCCGTTGACCTTCCATTCGAATTCCGGCTCCACGTAGCCGGTCCCGGCCGCGGTCAGGGTGACGCGCCGCTGCTGGCCGATCAGCGTCCACTCGTAGGTGCCGGTGAAACAGATCGAGTGCCGCGTGGTCGCGGTGCGGCCGATCAGCTGCACGTGAAACGGGCCCAGCGATTCCTCCTTGACGCTGACCGAGATGCCGAACTGCTGCGGGAAACTGGGCACCACGCAGGCCTTGAGCCGCTCGGAGTAGTAGGCCGACACCAGAAAGCCCGAGACGATCCCGGTCTCCTCGCCGCAGAGGTCGACGATTTCGTTGTGCGCCTCGCTCAGGCCGAACCCCTCGGCCGTCCATCCGCTGTAGGGCTGCGGATCGGTCAGGATCTCGACCAGCTCGTGCGTGAAGAACTCGGTGATCCCGTCGAGATTGTCATGATTGATCCAGCCGACCCAGGCATGGTCGGTATCGAACGGAAAGTCGTAGTCGGTCGCATCGTTGTGCGCGCCGCCAGCGTCGCTGTCGTCGTATCGCGATCCATCCGGCGCGAACACCATGTAGACGATCCGACCTCCGTCGTCGTCGGGCTCCGGGAAACGGTCGTCGTCGATCAGGTCCCAGACCATGTTCTTCGCGTCTTCGCCCGAGAATTTTGGCGACGGCGGCCCGGGCGCGATGACGATCATCGCCGGGTCCAGCGACAGCGACTGAAATCCGTACTGCATCAGCTCCGACAGGTACGGGGAAGCCAGGATGGCGGCGATCGCCGCGTGCACGTCGCCCACCGATGGATTGACGGCGCTCTGCCAGAAACCACCCCAGAACAGCGGCACGAGCCGGGCCGTCGTGACGACCGGGCCCAGGCCGCGGTGCAGCTGCACACGCGGCGCCGTGAACTTCCAGATCGTCCGGCCGGGCTCGGTGATGTTGCCTGTCGGATCGGTGAGGCCGGTGGGGATCAGGCCGGGCGCCGCCGGGTTGGCGGCTCTCGGCCGCAGCCCGGCGGCCGAGAAACGCCTCTTGGCCCGGCGGCGGGAAAGGACGTGATGGACTTGCGAAGGGGACGACATGCATCGCTCCTGGAGGGAATCCGACGGCTCGACTCGCGGTACGTGACCATAGCTTCGCACGACGCGGCCGTCCATGCGCTCCCGACGCCGTCCGGCTCTCGGCGTGACGACCCCGCGCTGGCCTGCGTGCAAGACTAGTGGACTTGGCGGCGAGCACGCCGGCAACCAGCCAACCACGGGAGATGATTTGAAAATCTACAACTTCATCGGCTACACGATCATCCTGATCTACGCGGCGGCTTGCATGGTCTTTGCCCCGCCGGCCCTCGGCCCCTGGATCGGGCTGGCGATCGGCGCGGCCTACTTCATCGCCTGCTGGTTCGTCGGCGGGCTGTACCTGTCCTGCGTCATTCATCTGGGCATCGCCCATCGCTCGCTCGACTACAAGGAATGGTTCGTCAAGGCAATCATGGTCGCCAACAACACCTTCGGCGTCTACATCAATCCCGTCACCTGGGTGAACCGGCATCGGCTGCATCATGCGTTTGCCGACCACCCGGGCGACCCCAACAAGCTGGCGTCGGACGGCCTGTGGCGAACCCTGTATCTCTGCCTGTTGCCGTACAAGGCCAAGACCAATCTGGCCACCGACGACATCTTCAAGTCCTGGGCGTTCCGCCTGGTCTCGAACCCGGTCTTCGCCGTGGCTTCCCAGGTCTTCAATTTCTGGCTGCTGTGGCTGCTGGTCGGCGACCTGCGCTTTGCGGCCGTCGTCTGGGTCGTGTTTCGGATCTTCGCGATCTGGATCAACATGATCCAGAACTACTGGACCCACGATCGCCGGTTCGGCTACCGGCGCTACGACGACGAGCGCGACAACGCGATGAACATCGGCGAGTGGCTGCCGGTCACCGCGACCTTCAGCGCCTGCCTGCAGAACAACCACCACCACTCGCCCGGCCTGCTGCGCCTGAGCCACGAAGAATCGGAATACGACCTCGGATTCACGGCAGTCAAGGTCATGAAGGCCCTGGGCCTGGTGCGCGCCACCGACAGGGGCGCGGAATTGCCGCAGGGCGTGCCGCTGACGACCCTGAATTTCTAGGCGCCGAGCGCTGCCTTCCTTCGCGTCAACCGATAGAAGGCCTGACCCCAGAGGTGCTTGCGAAGTTCGGCCTGCGCGGCGAGCGGTCGGGAGCGAGGTCAGATGGCCCGCGAGCCTCAACCGCCGCCCAGGTTCTGTCGCAGGAACTCGACCGTGCGGCGCAATGAATCGGCCACGACCTCGCGCCGCTTGCTGTCGTCGGTGCTGAAGCCGTGGTCGGCGCCCGGGTACTCGACCAACTCCAGCGGCGCGCTGCCGGCGCGCGCCGCCTCCTGGAGCTTGCGCGCGGTCTCGATCAGGCAGCAGCCCTTGTAGGTGTCGAAGGTGCCCGCGAGCATCAGCACGGGCACCTTGATCTTGGCGACGAAGTCCGCCGGATCCTTGATGAAACTGGTCAGCGGGTATTGCACGACGACGGCGCCGACGGATTGCGGCATACGCGTTGCATAGGTCAGCGCCGTGGCGCCACCCAGCGACGCAGCCACGACGCCGACCTTGCCCGGCGCGGCGTTCGACGACGCCTGGGCGCGCTCGATCACGCCGCGCAACAGGGTGCCGCCGGCAACGCCTTTGGCCCAGAAGTCGTTGCCATCGACGAGGACGACGTCGAAGCCCTGCGCCGCCAGGCCCTCGCTCAGCAACTGGTAGTTGCCTGGGCCGGTTTGCCCCGACACGAGCACGACGACGCGGCCCGTGCCGCCGCCCTTCGGCGGGAATTCCTTTTGCGTGGGAAGCGCGTCCTGCGCCTGCGCGGCGGCGCCGAGCAGCCAGGCGGCGAACAGGGCGGACAGCAGTTGCTTCATGGGCAAACGCGGCGACGGCAGGGAGCGCGCGAGCGCCTACAGATGCTAGGGCGTGTTGACATTGGAGTTTAAGATGTCGCTCCAACCTGTTGATCTGGTTGGAGCGACGATATGCGCAAGCAACTTCGCGATGAGCAATGGAAGCGGATTGAAGGGATGTTGCCTGGCAAGCCAGGAGATCCTGGA
>JANXXS010000290.1 GCA_025350505.1 Burkholderiales bacterium | reverse complement strand
GATCGCCGACCTCGACGAGATCTGGAAGTCGGAAAAGGCGGCGGCGCAAGGCTCGGCGCAGCTGCTCGAAGACATCGACCGCACCCGCTCGCAGATCGAGGACTTGAAGCGCAAGGGCAACTACGACAAGGTCGCCGAGCTGC
Source organism: Burkholderiales bacterium (assembly GCA_025350505.1). GTDB lineage: Bacteria > Pseudomonadota > Gammaproteobacteria > Burkholderiales > Burkholderiaceae_C > Schlegelella_A. The sequence continues at coordinate 3,847 of JANXXS010000290.1, read as the reverse complement.
AGTACGGCACCTTGCCCGAGCTCGAAAGAAAGCTCAAGGAAGCGCAGACCAAGGAGCAGAAGAAGGGCGCCGACAAGAGCCGGCCGCAGCTGCTGCGCACCATGGTCGGCGCCGAGGAGATCGCCGAGGTTGTGGCGCGGGCGACCGGCATTCCGGTCTCCAAGCTGATGCAGGGCGAACGCGACAAGCTGCTGGTGATGGAAGACAAGCTGCACGAGCGCGTCGTCGGCCAGGACGAGGCGATCACCGCCGTCGCCAACGCCATCCGGCGCTCGCGCTCAGGCCTCTCGGACCCGAACCGGCCGACCGGCTCATTCCTCTTTCTCGGCCCCACCGGCGTCGGCAAGACCGAGCTGTGCAAGGCGCTCGCCGGCTTTCTGTTCGACAGCGAGGACCATCTCATCCGCCTCGACATGAGCGAGTTCATGGAGAAGCATTCGGTGGCACGCATGATCGGCGCGCCGCCCGGCTATGTCGGCTACGACGAAGGCGGCTACCTGACCGAGGCGGTGCGACGCAAGCCCTACTGCGTGCTGCTGCTCGACGAGGTCGAGAAGGCGCATCCGGACGTGTTCAACGTGCTGCTGCAGGTGCTCGACGACGGCCGCCTGACCGATGGCCAGGGCCGCACCGTGGACTTCAAGAACGCGGTCATCGTCATGACCTCGAACCTCGGCTCGCAGCAGATCATGCAGATGGCCGGGCAGAGCTCGGAGGCGATCAACGACGCGGTCTGGATCGAGGTCAAGAAGCACTTCCGGCCCGAGTTCCTGAACCGGGTCGACGAGACCGTCGTCTTCCACGCCCTCGACGCCAAGAACATCCAGGCGATCGCCAAGATCCAGCTGAAGATCCTCGAGGCGCGCCTCGAGAAGATGGACATGAAGCTCGATGTCTCGGCGCGTGCCATCGCCGAGCTGGCCAAGGTCGGCTTCGACCCGGTGTTCGGCGCGCGGCCTCTGAAGCGGGCGATCCAGCGGCAGATCGAGAACCCGGTGTCGAAGCTGATTCTCGAGGGCCGGTTCGGGCCGAAGGACGTGATCCCGGTCGACTTCCGGGACGGCGCGTTCGCCTTCGAGCGCGTCGTTCACTGAGGTAGCGCGGTCACTCTGAGCGGAGCGAGGAGTCTCTGCGGAGGCCGGGATCCTTCGCTTCGCCCAGGTTGACCAGCTACGCTTGCCCGGTCGTTCAGGCGGCTTGCGTCGGCTCGTCGAAGAGCGCGTCGAGGCGCATGATCTGCAGGCGGGCGAGTGTCAGGTTGGCGCTCGTCTTGTCGAGCACGGCGTGCATCGCGAGACCCGCGTTCTTGGGCACGCCGCGCAGCAACAGGTGATGCGAGCCTAGCGTGATTGCCGCCTCCGGCAGCGTGTGGCCGAAGCCGAGGGCGCGGCTCACGTTCATCATCGACAGCAGCAACTCGCTGCCGTGCGTGGCCAGAGCGATGCCGCCCGGGTTGGCGCCGCCATGGGCGATCGGATGGCCGCCCTGGGTCTCGAAGACGCAGCAACTGACGACACCGTTGAGCTCGCTCACCTGGCGCACGTAGCGCTCGATCAGGGTCGACGGCGGCGTCGCCGAGAAGCCGCTCGCGATCGCCGGCATCGGCTGCATCGTCAGGGTAAGTGGCGGCTGCTCCTCCATCGGCATCGTGTCGCCCGACGGAATGCCGCCCATGACCGGCGCGAGTTGCGTCTTGCGCGGCTGATAGGCGGCCGGCTTGAAGGCGCCGAGCTCGGGCACGGCGCGGCCGTCGGTCGGCGCTTGTTCGCGCAAGCGGCTCCAGGTGCCGGTGATGAAGGCCCAGGCGTCGGCCGGACGCGCGACCTGCGGCGTCGTGCGCACCGCGACGCCGGTGCCACGGCCGAGATCGAGCCCGTGCGTCACCAGCGTGCTCGCCGAGGCCAGCGGCAGCAGCAGCAGGTTGCGGTTCGGCCAGGGTCCGGCGAGGATGTCGTCGTGGACCGGCTTCAGCGCTGCGGCGATGGCGTGGCCCGGCAGCTCGCCGACCATAATGACGCCGAGCCGGCTGTTCGCGAGCAAGGTCTTGGCCAGGGCGTGGCGGGCGGTGCTGTCGGCGTCGGCCTCCGTGGTGTAGAGGCGGAGCGACTGGTTGTCGGTGGTCGGCAGCTCGACGAATTCGAGCGTGGCCAGGGCCGTGCCGTAGCCCTGGCGCCGGATGACGAGCTTTTGCACGGCGCGACCGCTCGCCGCGGCGATGCCGGCCAGGAGCTTGCGCGACGACGCGGTGGCGATGTCGTGGACGGCGATGAATTTCGGGTGCAGATGATCGAACTGCTGCTGCAGCGCCTCGGCCGGCGCGCAGGAGACGAACAGCTCGCGCTCGTTGCCGCCGATCTGCCGGCCGATCTCGTCCTTCTCGCCAGCGAGGTAGTCGTTCTCGTCCGGAAGCAGCTGGGTCGCCAGCGCCGTATGGGCGCGCGTCGAGGCCCAGGCGTCAGGCGACTCGGCCGGATTAGGGCTTCGCGCCGCGCGCGCCGGCTGCGCTTCGTCGCCGGTGCGGGGCGGGGTGTTCAACTGGGCTCGCGTCGCCGGCCATTCCCCGTGCGCAGTGCGCCCGGTCAGCGCGCGCGTCGCCTGCCATTCGTCGATCTCTTCCTGGGTGGCGGCTTCGGCTCGGGTCGCGGGCCAGTCCTCCCGCGGACCGGCGTTCGCCGCCCCGGGCTTCGAAGACTCCCGGGCAAACTTGCTGCTGCCGCTGGAATTGCTCATCGAATCGGTTCCGTTCCAAGCCCGCAGCAACTGGCGTGCCGACGGTTCGAAGGTGGCGTCGACCGTCGGGAAGCGCCGCGTTCACCCAGTGCGAAGTGTAATCCGCATGTCCGCTTCGACAAGCCCTGGAGGAGCCTGGCCCGAGGCGACAGCGTCGAGGAATTCCGTATTCTTGGGCCGTCGAGGCCTCCGTCATGTTGCCAAATGCAACGGCGTGCCGTCACGCACTCCCCCCCGGCACCTACGCCGCGATCCGCCGGGCGGCTGCAAAGCCCCATTTGCCGCGCCGGGGTATACTGATAGGCTTTTCCCACCTTGCCGCTTCGCCTGTCGATCACGAAGCGGCTTCCTCGCCGGGCACTGCAAGGCCGCGGCGGAACCCACAAGGAGATTCGATGCGTCATTACGAGATCGTGCTCCTGATTCATCCGGATCAGAGCGAACAAGTTCCGGCCATGCTGGAACGCTACAAGACCCTGGTCACCGCCGGCGGCGGCAAGGTCCATCGGGTCGAGGATTGGGGGCGGCGCCAGCTTGCCTACATGATCCAGAAGCTCGCCAAGGCGCACTACCTGTGCGTCAACATCGAATGCGACAACAAGGTGTTGAACGAGCTCGAGACCGGCTTTCGCTTCAATGATGCCGTGCTGCGCCACCTGACGGTGGTCAAGAGCCACGCCGAGACGACGCCTTCGGTCATGATGAAGACCGTCGACCGCGAGGAATCGCGGCGCGCGCCGCAGGAGGCTTCGGCCTGACGAACCGGCTTGCCCTGACGGCGTCCATCGTCGAGCGCGCTGCTCTGCGATTCACCCCGGCAGGACTGCCCGCGCTCGACCTGAGCCTGAAGCATGAATCCGAAGTCGCCCAGCTCGGCACGCAGCGCCGGATCTCGGTCGAGATCCGCGCCCGTGCTGTCGGCCCGATCATCGAGCGTCTGCTCGCGGCCGAGCTCGGTGTCGAGCATGCATTCGAAGGCTTCATCGGCGCCCAACGCAACGGCCGTGGCATCGTCTTCCACGTCCAATCCATCGAATTGAAGTAGAGAGGTCATCACATGCCCCCGCCCCGCGGTAAAGGTCGGTTCTCCAAGGACCGCAAGCCCAAGCGCAACACC
>JANXXS010000281.1 GCA_025350505.1 Burkholderiales bacterium | reverse complement strand
ATGGTCGGCTCCGAGGACTATCTCACCAAGCCGTTCACGAAAGACCAGCTGCTGCACGCCGTGCAGCAACATCGGCGAGTCGCGTGATGCGCGTGCGCATTCGCGCTGCGACGACGGCGCGTCGCGATTGAGGGAAGACAGGACACCATGCCGATCCAGAAAATCCTGCTCGTCGACGATTCGAAGACCGAGTTGCACTACCTGTCCGAGCTGCTCGGCAAGCGCGGCTTCGAGGTGCGCACCGCCGAGAACGGCGAAGACGCGATGAAAAAGCTCGGCGAGGACAAGCCCGACCTGATCCTGATGGACGTGGTCATGCCCGGCCAGAACGGCTTCCAGCTGACCCGCGCCATCACGCGCGACCCGCGCTTCTCGAACGTGCCGGTGATCATGTGCACGAGCAAGAACCAGGAGACCGACAAGGTCTGGGGCATGCGCCAGGGAGCGCGCGACTACATCGTCAAGCCGGTCGATCCGACTGAGCTGATGGCCAAGATCCGCGCCTTCGACTAGGGTCATGGGGCCCCCACGCTCACTCCGTTCGCTGCCCCCCACGAGGGCGGCAACGCCCTTGGGGCGGCCCGGCGTGCGCTGCGCGTAGCTAGCGGACTTTCGTGAATGGCAAACAAGCAGGCACTGCGCGACCTCCAGACCCGGCTCGCCGATCGCTTGCGGGCGGCGCGCACCGAGCCGCTCGGCCGCTCGTGGTTGGCCGTCGAGTGCAGCTCGCGCGGCTTTCTCTTTCCACTGCGCGACGCCGGCGAGATCTTCGCCATGTCGCCGCTGGTGCACGTGCCGCACAGCCACCGCTGGTTCCTCGGCGTGGCCAACCTGCGCGGGCACCTGCACGGCGTTGTCGACCTGGCCGGCTTCCTCGGCGTCAAGACGGTCGAGGCCGGGCGTGAGCAGGCGCGACTGGTCGGCTTCAACCAGTCGCTCGACCTCAACTGCGTACTGCTCGTTGACCGGCTCTCGGGTCTGCGCAGCGAGAGCGACCTGACTCGCGACACCGACGAAGACGGCGTCCGTCCGGCGTTCGTCGGTGCGCGCTATCGCGATGCCTCGGCGCGCGTCTGGCAGGAGCTGAGCCTGGTCGAGCTGGCCGGCAATGACCTGTTCCTGAAAATCGTTGGCTGAGAGATGACAGCCCCCACGCTCACTTCGTTCGCTGCCCCCCGAGGGGGCGGCGCTGCCCTTCGGGCGGCCGGGCGGGCATCGCTTTCCTGAGAGGTCCACATGAGCTTCGTCAACAAGATCAAGGGATGGGGTCAGAAAAGCTCGGCGCCCGAGCATGACGTGCTCGAGCACGACGCCGCCTTCGCCGACGCCTATGCGCAGGCCGGCGGCAGTGCGGCCCTGGAGCCGCCGGACCGGCCGCTTCCCGACGTCGACCTCGACGCCCCTGCCGCCTTCGACGCCGAGTCCGGCGCGGCTGCCGCAGGCCTGGCGAATCCCTCGATCATCTCCGAGGCGGTGCCTTCGGAGATCGCCGACTTCACCGAGACGCGCCTGCAAGGCGCCGACACTGGCGCGGCGCCGCTCGGCGCCAGCCTGCCGCTGATCGGCAAGCGCCCGGTCGCCGATCAGCAGCGCATCCTGCTCGCCCTGCTCGGGCTCGGCCTGATCGGCCTGATCCTGCTGACGATCTATTCATTCGTCTCGGCGAGCCGGGGCTCGGCGCAGGTCGGCGCGACCGGCCAGGCGCTGATGCAGTCGCAGCGGCTCGCCAAGTCGGTGTCGCAGGCCATCGTCGGCACCGCTTCGGCTTTTCCCGAGGTCAAGGAAAGCGTCGAAGTGCTGGCCAGCAACGTGCGCAGCCTGAAGACCGGCCAGGGCAACATCGCTGCGGCGCCTTCGGGCGTGCAGGACGCGCTCGACACGGTGATCCCCCTCGTCGACCGCGCCGAGAAGAACGCCAACGTCATCATCGCCCAGCAGAAGGCGCTGACCGAGGTCGGCCAGGCGCTGCGCGCCATCAACCGGCAGTCGTTCGACCTGCTCGAATCGGCCGAGGCGATCCTGTCGATGAAGCTGCAGCGCGACGTCAA
>JANXXS010000193.1 GCA_025350505.1 Burkholderiales bacterium | reverse complement strand
CATCGCCGCGCAACCGGCGCTCGCCCGCTACAAGCCGCGCGAGCTCAAACCCGGGCCGCAGTTCGAGAGCGACGCCGAGCTGGCTCAGCTCGCCGGCGATATCGGCACGACGATCTTTCATCCGGTCGGCACGGCGAAGATGGGGCCGGCGTCGGACCCGATGGCAGTCGTCGACGCGCGGCTGCGCGTGCACGGCGTGCCGGGACTGCGCGTCGTCGATGCCAGCGTCATGCCGACGATCACCAGCGGCAACACCAACGCGCCGACACTCATGATCGCCGAGCGCGCGGCCGAGTGGATCCGCCTCGGCATATGAAGGCGGGTTTGGGCATACTGATCCGCCCCACCGCCAGAGCTTGCAAGGAGCAGGAACGATGAAAGTGCATGCCGTAGCCCGGGTCCGCCTCGATGCCGACGGGCGTGTCACCGGCGTCGACTGGGGCCCGGTCAACACCGAGACCAACGAGTGGCATACCGAGCCGGCGATCGCCGACGTCTCGGAGGTCGTCGCAGCCTTGAATCGCGGCGAGGACGTGTTCGCGCTGTTCGCCGGTCCGCACGGCCTCGAGCCGGGCCGGCGCTTTCGCGTCGTCACCTACGACAACGGCTGGGAGACCGTCAACCTCGACGGCCCGCCCACGCACGAGCACGAGATCCACGACATGCTGCACGTCTAGGCCTGAGCGTCGACGATGTCCGGCGAACGACTACTCGTCGCCTGCCTGTGCGCCGAGTGGTGCGGCGCCTGCCGCGAATATCGGCCGACCTTCGACGCGCTGGCCGCGCAGTTCGCCAGCGAGGCCGAGTTCGCCTGGATCGACATCGAGGACGAGTCCGACGCGCTCGGCGATCCGGACATCGAGAACTTTCCGACCCTGCTCGTCGCCGATGCGCGCTCGCTGCTCTTCCTCGGCGCGGTGACACCGCAACCGGGCACGCTCGAGCGGCTGGTGCGCAGTGCCGTCGAGGGCGCCTTGCCAGGCGTGACGGGCGCCGACGACGGCCTGGCCGAGCGGGTGCGCAGCGTGCTGCGCTCACGTCGCGCCACGGCATAAGCTTCCGACGAACGCATCCTTGGCGGGCGGTCGGGCCGTCCTAAGATCGCCGGTTGACCTCGGCTCGGCCGCTCCGGAGCATCGCCATGCGCTTTTGCCCTTCCACTCGACTGTCCCGCCGCGGCGCGATGGTCCGTGCGCTCGCCGCGCTCGCCCTCGGCGTCATCGCCGCGGCGCCGGCAATGGCGGCGACGACGCTCCTCAATGTCAGCTACGACGTGGCGCGCGAGCTCTACAAGGAGATCAACCCGGCCTTCCAGTCGGCGTGGAAAAAGCAGACCGGCGAAGACGTCAAGATCGACCAGTCGCACGGCGGCTCGAGCAAGCAGGCGCGCGCCGTGCTCGACGGCCTCGAGGCCGACGTCGTCACCATGAACCAGGCCAGCGACATCGACGTGCTCGCCTCGCGCGGCAAGCTGATTCCCGACGACTGGGCCAAGCGCCTGCCGAACAACTCGGCGCCGACCACTTCGGTGACGGTGATCCTGGTGCGCAAGGGCAACACGAAGGCGATCCACGACTGGGTCGACCTCGCCAGGCCGGGAACGAGCGTCGTCATCCCGAACCCGAAGATCACCGGCAATGGCCGCTACACCTATGTGGCGGCCTGGGGCTCGGTGCTGAAGGCGGGCGGCTCGCCTGCCGACGCCAAGGCGATGGTGCAGAAGATCTTCGCCAACGTGCCGGTCTTCGACGGCGGGGGCCGGGCCGCCACCACGACCTTCGCGCAGCGCTCGATCGGCGATGCGCTCTGCACCTTCGAGAGCGAGGTCAACCTGATCAAGGCCGAGTTCGGCGACAACTTCGAGGTCGTCTATCCCAAGTCGACCATCCTCGCCGAGAACCCGGTCGCGGTGATCGACAAGGTCGTCGACAAGAAGGGAACGCGGAAGCTCGCCGAGGCCTATCTCAAGTTCCTGTGGAGCGACGAGGCGCAGGAGATCGCGGCGAAGCACCAGCTCAGGCCGCGCTCGTCGGCGCTGCTCGCGAAATACGCGAAGGACTTTCCGAAGGTGCAGACCTTCACCATCGATGAGTACTTCGGCGGCTGGACCAAGGCACAGAAGGAGCACTTCGACGACGGTGCGATCTTCGACCAGGTCCTCTCCGCGGCGAAGAAGTAAAACAGCGACTTCGAGGGCGGCGATGCTTTTCTCGCGCGCGCTGCTGAAGCGCCACACGGTGCTGCCCGGCTTCGACCTGGCGCTCGGCTTCACGCTGCTCTATCTCTCGTTCATCGTCCTCGTGCCGCTCTCGGCGGCGTTCCTGAAGACGGCGACGATGAGCTGGCCGGCGTTCTGGAGCGCCGTCACTTCCGAGCGCGTCGTCGCTTCGTATCGGCTGACCTTCGGCGCGTCGTTTCTCGCCGCGCTGGTCAACGCCTTCTTCGGGCTGATCGTCTGCTGGGTGCTGGTGCGCTACGACTT
>JANXXS010000185.1 GCA_025350505.1 Burkholderiales bacterium | reverse complement strand
CCGCGCAGCTGGCGCCAGGACGACACGCGATTGCACGTCGACGCATTCCCGTCGAACCCGATGCAGGGCACGCGCCTGCTGCGCGTCTTCTGCAACGTCAACCCGAACGGGGAGCCGCGCCGCTGGCGCGTCGGCGAGCCGTTCGAGGCGCATGCGCAGCGCTACCTTCGCGCCATCGCCCGGCCCTGGCCGGGCTCGGCATGGCTGCTCGAGACGCTCGGCATCACCAAGCGACGCCGCACCGAGTACGACCACCTGATGCTGCAGCTGCACGACCGCGCCAAGGCCGACATCGAATTCCAGCGCAGCGGCCCGCAAGCCCGGGTCGACTTCGCGCCGGGTACGACCTGGGTCTGCTACAGCGACCAGGTGCTGCATGCCGCGATGGGCGGCCAGCACATGATGGAGCAGACCTTTCTGCTCGATGTCGAGAGCCTGCGCCAGCCGCAGACCTCGCCGCTGCGAACGCTCGAGCGCCTGCTGAGCCGCACGCTGCGCTAGGGCGCAGCCACACGTCCGCACTCACGCCCGGCCGGCGGCCGCGGCTGGACACATCCTATGCGCGTGAGATATGCTCTATGCGCACATTTCATTAACATACCGGCCGCCATGGAACTGAAGACAGCACGTCTCACGCTGTTGATCGACCCTGCCAAGAAAGAAGCCTTCGAGCGCCTCTGCGCACGCCAGGATCTGACGCCCTCGCAGGTCGTTCGCCAGCTCATCCGCGAGTACCTGACGCAACACGGCGTGAGCTACGTCCCGAGCGGCGCGCGGGCGAACCACGAGCCGCAGCGGGCCGGCACGCCGGCGCGGCCTGGGCGCGGAGCGAGCGCCACGGCGGCCAAGCCACGCAAGCGCGGCTGACCGGGCTCGCATGAACGGACTTTCCGACCCGACGCGCTGGCTCCACCTGGACTGGGTGCTCGTCGTCGTCGCCGGCTGGTTGCTGGTGGGCGTGCTCGGCCTGTTCGCTCTGCGCAGCCTCAGCTGGGTCGCCAAGGTGCTGTTCCCGGCCGGCGGGGCGATCGCGCTGCTCCTGTTCGGCGTAGCCCTGGGCGCGACCTTCTCGACGCCCGAGGTCGTCGTCCTTCCCCTCGGCCTGCCGGGCCTGCCCTTTCACCTTCGCCTGGACCCGCTGGCGGGCTTTTTCCTGATGGTGATCGGTGCCGCGTCGGCGGGCGTGTCGGCGTTCGCCGCCGGCTATTTCCGCCAGGGCGAGGGCACGCCGCCGGGCCTGCTATGCCTCGAGTACCACGTCTTCCTCGCCAGCATGGCGCTGGTGGTCCTGGCCGACGACGCCTACGCGTTCATGGTGATGTGGGAAACCATGGCCCTGTCGTCGTTCTTCCTCGTCATCGCCAACCACAAGATCCCGGAGATCCGGCAGGCCGGCTATCTGTACCTGCTGGTCGCCCACATCGGCGCGATCGGCATCCTGCTCTGCTTCGGCGTGCTGCAGGCCAACACCGGCGACTACAGCTTCGCCAACATGCGGGCCCAGCACCTCACCCCGTTCTGGGCCTCGGTGGCCTTCCTGCTCGCCCTGTTCGGCTTCGGCGCGAAGGCCGGAATCGTGCCGCTGCACGTGTGGCTGCCAGAGGCCCATCCGGCCGCGCCATCGCCGGTTTCGGCGTTGATGAGCGGCGTGATGCTCAAGACCGCGATCTACGGGCTGCTGCGGGTCACCTTCGACCTGTTGCCGACGCAGCTCTGGTGGTGGGGCGTGATGCTGCTGGCGCTCGGGCTGGCCAGCGCCCTGTTCGGCGTCGTCTTCGCGGCGGTCCAGGTCGACATGAAGCGTCTGCTCGCCTATTCGTCGATCGAGAACATCGGCCTGGTGGTCGCGGCGGTCGGTCTTGCGGTGCTGTTCTCGGCCTACGGCATGAGACCGGTGGCGGCGCTGGCGCTGACCGCGGCGCTGTACCACGTGGCCAGCCACGCCTTCTTCAAGAGCCTGCTCTTCGTCGGCACCGGCGCGGTGCTGCATGCCACCGGCCAGCGCAGCCTCGGCAAGCTCGGCGGCCTGTTCCGCTACATGCCCTGGGTCGCCTGGCTGACGCTGGTCGGCGCGCTGGCGAGCGCGGGCCTGCCACCGTTGGGAGGCTTCGTCTCGGAGTGGCTGCTGCTGCAGAGCTTCCTGTTCACGCCGGGGCTGCCGAGCTCGTTTCTCAACATGCTGATCCCGGTCGTCGCGGCGCTGATCGCGCTCGTGTCGGCGCTTTCCGGCTACACCATGGTCAAGTTCTTCGGCGTCATCTTCCTCGGCAAGCCGCGCGAGGAGAACCCGGCGCAGTCGCACCCGGCCGGGCCGTGGGAGCGCGCCGGCATGGCCTGGCTGGCGCTCGGCTGCGTCGCGCTCGGCCTGCTGCCGGTCCAGTTCATCCAGCTGATCGATCCGGTGACGCGCCAGCTCGTCGCGAGCGGGCTGGGCGCGACGGTCGCCGCGAGCGGCTGGCTGCTGGTGCCGGTCGATATCGACCGGGCGAGCTACGGGCCGGTGATCTTCCTGCTCGGCATCCTGGGCAGCTTCGGCCTGGCCTACCTGCTCGTGCGCCGGCTCTACCACGGCCGGATGCGCCGCAGCCGGCCCTGGGCCTGCGGTTTCCCGTGGGGCACGGCGCGCATGCAGGACACCGCCGAAGGCTTCGGCCAGCCGATCCGG
>JANXXS010000178.1 GCA_025350505.1 Burkholderiales bacterium | reverse complement strand
CTCGCCACCACCCAGCCCACCAGCGTGACCAGCGCGATGGCGAGCACCACGGGCACGAACCCCGCGCTGACGCGGTCCACCACGCGCTGGATGGGTGCCTTGGCTGCTTGGGCGGATTCGACCATTCGGATGATGCGTGCGAGCGTTGTCTCGGTGCCAACCGCGAGCGTGTGGACTGTCAGAGCACCTTCAGCGTTGATGGCCCCACCGGTGACCTTGTCGCCGACCATCTTGGCGACGGGCAGGCTCTCGCCGGTAATCAGCGACTCATCCACGTGGCTGCGCCCTTCGATCACTTCGCCATCGACGGCGATCCGCTCGCCGGGCCGCACGAGCACCTGGTCCCCAAGAACCACCTTGTCGATGGCGACCTCGATTTCGACACCGTCGCGGCGCACACGCGCAATAGCCGGGCGCAGGGCGTTCAGCGCCCGAATGGCATCGGTCGTCTGCCGCTTCGCACGCCATTCGAGCCACTTGCCCAGCCTGACCAGCGTGATGACCGCCGCGGAGGCCTCAAAGTACAGGTGTGGTGAGCCATGGTCCAAGTGCTTGAACAGCAGATAGACCGACAAGCCGTAGGCAGCAGACGTGCCGAGCGCAACCAGCAGATCCATGTTGCCGGCACCGGCGCGAACCGCCTTCCAGCCCGCACGGTAGAAGCGCCAACCGAGCCCGAACTGAACCGGCGTCGCGAGCGCCAGTTGCACCCACGCCCCAAGTATCCAGTCGATCCTGATCAGCTGCAGCAGCATCGGCGCCAACAGCGGAAGGGTCAGCGTTGCGCCCAAGACGACCGGCCACCAATCTGGAAGCTGCTTAGCCACTTGCGGCTTCGCGGTTTGGACATCCGTGGCGCCGTAGCCGACCTTTTCCACCGCGGCCTTGAGGACCGACACGGGAACGGTCGACAAGGCCTGTACTGTCGCGCGCTCCGTTGCCAGGTTCACCGAGGCCGACAACACGCCGGGCACCTTCAACAGCGCCTTCTCGACGCGAGCAACGCAGGATGCGCAGGTCATGCCTTCGACTTGAAGGGCGATTTCCTCCACCGCCACGTCGTAGCCGGCTTTGCGAACAGAAGCAGCGAGCGCCGCCGCTGTGACCGAGGCAGCCGCGTGGACGGATGCCTGCTCGGTGGCAAGGTTCACACCGGCCTCCAGTACGCCGGGGACCGACTTCAGCGACTTCTCCACTCGCAGTACGCAACTCGCGCAGGTCATGCCCGTGAGTTGCAGTCTGTGTGTGGCTGGATGGCCGGATGCCGTGTTGGTCGGATTCATGAGGCTGCTTCTTGACATCTTGCGACAGCGACCGACATCTTCAAGGTTCCAATTGTTGGAAGGTCAAGGGTCTGCCGGTGCTCCCTTGTTTCCATTGCGGGTATTGGTGCTCCGTGCTTGACCTTCCAACGGTGGAAATGTCCAAAGTAGGAGCCTCATCAACGAACTTCCGAGGCAAACGCCATGATTTCCTTTCAAGTGAACGACATGACCTGCGGCCACTGCGTCAGCAGCATCACCAAGGCAGTCAAGGCTTTGGACAGCGGCGCCACGGTGCAAGTCGACCTGTCGACGCACCTCGTAAAGATCGAAACCACGGAGGCTGACGCAGTCGAACTGAGCGAGGCCATCAAGGAGGCCGGCTATGCGCCGGTGGCGGTTGAAGACAGCGCTGTTGCACCCGTCGCTGCATCGGCATCCGCCCGAAAAGGTTGCTGCTGCGGTTGATCAACGAGGCTGAACATGAGCCGCGCCTGTGCGCGGTCACTGGTCGCGTTGACGGCTCGCTGCACCGAGAGGCCGGCGCCGTGCCAGCATCTAAATCGACCAGAAGGCCGCGACGGGGATGGTCAACGGCGGTCAGGCCCGCGTCTGCGACCTCGTCAAACTCGGGCCCGTTGCCGGCTACCCGTCGGCAGCGACATCCACAGGAAGGGCTTGTTCGCACCGCGGTATGACCGCCTCGACATGGACGCGCCGGTGGGTAGTGGAGTGACACGGGTAGCGTTCTTGATCGCCCAATCGGCAGCAGCGGCGACCGACATCCACCAACAACCGTCACTTGCTCGAGGTGACGCGTAGACAACACATCTTGATCGCGCCGAGACAGTCGCCGCAATGTAGGTAGAAGTGTAGGTAGAAAACAAAAACGGGGCGCTAGGCCCGGTGTTTGCTTGATAGTTGGCGGAGTGGACGGTGCTCGAACTATAGCTTGGAAGTTCTGTATAGTTCCCGTTGGGGCAAACTTTCGTTTACGAAACTACCCCCGTCCCTACCCCCGCGAAGCGCGCGCCGACTCTACGTTGCGATACTTCACGCCAGCGACCAAAGGGATGAACCGGTTCGCCGGCGTCCGAGCCATCGAATCCCGTCGTGGCTTCGTTCTGGGCCGCACGCGGCCGTTCGAGGTCCTGCTCGACCAGTCGACGGCAACGTCGCCTAACGTCGGCCGCGATTGGCGTCGGCTGCTGCAGAATTGAGTATGCAATCGCGAGATGGCCGCAGGGCCAAGCTACCCTGGCGCGGAAGCTGGCTTCCCTCACTCCGCGCCACGGCCACCGACTCACATCTGATCGAGCGGGCTGCATACCCCGCGTCCGCCCCGATTGAGCACATGTGTCGCGACGTCCCTTTGGGCGCCGCTTCCTCCGCTGTCCGAGGTCGGCGCCGGCGCCAACCACAAAAGCCCTTCTGCCCATTCCGCTCGTAGCCCTCCGCCTCAGTGCAGGCCCAACTCGACAGCCGCCGCGCGCACTGCCTGCGCGAACGCATCGACCACCGGTGCGAGTTCCCGATGCTGGCGAAAGACGAGGCTGATCGGCGCGAAGTTCGGGTCGAGCCTCAGCTTCAGCGGCGCCAGCTCCTCGCGCCGCGCAGCATCGAGCAAGAATGACCGGGGCAGCACTCCGACCATGTCGGTTCCCGCGATCAAGTCGCGCACCTTTTCCAGCGTACTGCATTCGATGGCCACCCGCGGCCGAAAGGCGGCGTTCTTGCTGAACAACTGGTCGATGAAGGTGCGCATCGGCGTGTCCTTGGCGGGCAGGATCCACGTGGCGTCCGACAGCAGTTTCCACGTGGGTTTGCGAGCTCGTGCCAGCGGATGACCGCGGCGCGCAACGACGGCGAAGGGCTCGACGTACACAGTCCCATGGCGCATGCCTTCGACCACGTCGCCCGGCATGATGCGCGCGAAGGTGAGGTCGAGTTCGTTGCGAGCCAGGCTGGCGAGGAGCTCCGTGGTGGCCGCCTCCGTGATGGTGAACCGCACTTTCGGGTGAGCACCGAGCAGCTTGTCGACCGAGCGCGTCAACAAGCCTGGCGCGAGCGAGGGCAGCACGCCGAGCCGGATGTGCCCTTCGCCGCCTTCGGCGACCAGCGCGATCTCCTCGCGCATGCGGCCGATGTCGGCCAGCACGATGGCGACGTGGCGCCGCATCACTTCGCCGTAGTGCGTGGGCCGCATGCCACGCTTGCCGCGCTGGAACAAGAGCACGCCGAACATCTCCTCCAGCTCTTGCACCAGCTTGGTCGCTGCGGGCTGCGTCATGCTGGAGACTTCGGCCGCGCCGCGCAGCGTGTGCTGCTCCACCACGTTCTGGAACAGCTCGAGGTGCTTGAAGCGTAGCCGTCCAGCGAGGCTCTTACGCGGCGTTATCCTCATGAAGGTGTGATAACCAGATGGAATAGATTGGTCGGAATGTTTGATTATTCCGCAGGACCCGATTGCCGCATAGTTCCAGCATGAAGAGATATCTGAAATGGAGCACCGGCGCGGTGCTGCTCGCGGTCGCGCCGATGTTTGCGCAGGCGCAGCAGTACCCGGAGCGCAACGTCAACCTCGTCGTGCCCTACTCGCCGGGCGGCGTGACCGACGTCATCGCGCGCATGGCCGGCGAGAAGATGAGCAAGCAGATGGGGCATGCGGTGGTGGTCGAGAACAAGCCCGGCGCCGGCGGCAATATCGGCGCCGCTGTCGTTGCCGGCGCCAAACCCGACGGCTACACGCTGCTGATGATGATCGACGCGGGCACGATCGCACCGGCCCTCTATCCCAATCTGAACTTCGATCCCATCAAGAGCTTTGCCCCGATCACGATGCTGGCCACCGGCGCCCACCTCGTGGTTGCCAATCCGTCATTTGGCCCGAACAACCTGCAGCAGCTCATCGCCGCCGCGAAGGCGAGCCCGAACACGATTTTCTTTGCGTCCTCGGGCTCCGGCACGAGCCAGCACCTCGGGATGGAGCGGCTCAAGAGCGCCACCGGCATGCAGATCCAGCACGTGCCCTACAAGGGTGGCGGCGAGGCCATCGCCGCCCTGGTGTCGGGCCAGGTGCCGCTCGGCATCATCGGCATCGCGCCCGCGCTGCCGCACATCCGCGCCGGCACGCTCAAGGCCTTGGCCATCACCAGCACGAAGCGCTCCGCCCTGCTGCATGAGGTGCCGACGGTGAACGAGTCCGGTGTCCCGGGCTTCGACTCGTTCAACTGGTTCGCTCTGCTGGCTCCGGCCGGAACGCCGGCCGCGATCACCGACCGCCTGCACGCCGAAGCCACAAAGGCGATGCGCTCGCACGGTATGTCGGAGCGCCTCGCGGCCTTGGGCGTCGAGGTCGTGCTCAGCGACAAGCCGGCCGACCTGACAACCTTCCTGCGCGAAGACATCGTCAAATGGCCACCCATCATCAAGGCCAGCAAAATCAAGGTTGAGTGACCATGGACTCGATGCTTCCCTTCAGCGCGGAGCACGAGTCGTTTCGGGCCTACGTGCGCGGGTTCGCCGCAGCCGAGCTGCAACCCCGCAGCAGGCAGTGGGACGAGGGCGCCGAGTTGCCACGCGAGGCAATCCGCCTGCTCGGCAGCGCCGGCCTGTTGAACATCCTCGGCCCCAAAAGCCTCGGCGGCCAGGAGCGCGACTATGTGAGCCTCGGGATCGCGGTCGAGGAACTGGCAGCCGCCGACATCAGTTGCGCGCAGATCGCATGGATCCAGAACACGCTCAGCCACTTCTTCCCCGGTTGGGGCGACGAAACACTGCGCTCCCTGTACCGTGGCGACGCGGTGCTGGCGCTGGCCATGTCGGAGGAAGGCGCCGGCTCCGACGTCTCGGCGATCCAGACTGAAGCCGTCGCCGATGGTGATGACTACATCATCAACGGCGCAAAGATTCACGTCAGCATGATGCCCGGCGCCGACGTGCTCGCTGTCTCCTGCAAGATGGCCACGGCGGGCGGCAAGCCGGTCATCGGCATGCTGCGCGTGCCCGCCACGACGGCAGGCGTCAGCAGCGAGATCATGGAGCAGATGGGTGCGCGCGCGCACAGCCTGGGCGCGCTGCGCTTCGACAACGTGCGCGTTCCGAAAGCCGCACTGATGGGCGGTGAAGGCCAGGGCAAGGCCCTGATGTATGCGCGCTTCAACGTGTCGCGCTGCATGTCGCCGTTGGCAGCGTTGGGCGCGGCAAACGCTGTCGTCAAAGAAGCGACCCAGTTCGTGCGCACGAAGGTGATCTTCGGCAAGCCGATCGGCATCAACCAGTCGATCAGCTTTCCGCTGGTCGAGCACCAGACGCGGATCGAGGCCGGGCGGCTGCTCGCCTATCGGGCGCTGTGGCTGAACGACGCCGGCGCCGATGCAAGCACCGAGGCGGCGATGGCGAAATGGTTCGGCATCACGATCAGCATCCAAGCCATCAATGACTGCTTGCCGATGTTCGGCGCCAACGGCTATCTCAAAGACTGGTCCGTCGAGCAACGCCTGCGCGACGTAATGTCGTTGCAGTTCACCGGAGGCACGATCAACATCATGAAGATACTGCTGGTGCGCCAACTCATCGGCGCCGAGTTCGCCGGGCTGCGCTCATGAGCGGCGCACCGCCACTCACGGGCTACCGTGTGCTCGAACTCGGCTCCACGGTCGCCGGACCTTTCTGCGGCCGGCTGCTGGCCGATTTCGGCGCCGAAGTCATCAAGGTCGAGCCACCCGAGGGCGATCCGGTGCGCGCGATGGGCTCGCACGCCGAAGGCAAGTCTCTGTACGCAGCCAGCATCCTGCGCAACAAGCGCCTGGTCTCGTTGGATCTGCGCAAGCCCCAGGCGCAGGAGCTGGTTCGCAAACTCGCCTGCCAGGTCGATGTCGTGATCGAAAACTTCCGGCCCGGCACGCTCGAGAAATGGGGCCTCGGCCCAGAAGCGCTCGAGGCTCTCAACCCTGGTTTGATTCTGGTGCGCATCAGCGGCTTCGGCCAGACCGGCCCCTATCGCGACCGGCCGGGCTACGGCTTTCTCGGCGACGCCGTAGGCGGCATGCTGCACATCAACGGCTACCCCGACCGCGCGCCGGTGCGCGCCGCGGTGCCGGTCACCGATATGGCAACCGGGCTCTATGGCGCTTTCGGGGTCGTGATGGCGCTGTTGTCGCGGCAAAAGACCGGCAAGGGCCAATGCATCGACGCCACCTTGTTCGAGAGCGCGTTCAGCCTGATGGAGTCGCACGTGGCTCCGTTCGAAAAGCTCGGCAAGGTGGCGATGCGCGCCGGCTCGCGTCTGCCAGGCAGCACGCCGAACAACCTGTTTCCCACCAATGACGGCGGCTACATCGCGATGGCCGCGGCCAGCGACTCGGTGTTCCGCCGCCTGACGGGGGTGATGCAACAGCCGCAACTCGCTCTGGACGAGCGCTTCTCGACCGGCATGGCCCGCGTGCGCAACCAGGACGCCCTCGACGCGATCATCTCCGACTGGACCCGCACTTTTGCGCTTGCCGACCTGGAGCCGATGCTGCAGGCCAACGACGTGCCCGCCTCACGCATCTACACGATGGCCGACATCTTCGCGGACCCGCATTACGCGGCGCGCGGATCGATCGCCCATGTCGCGGGCGGCGAGCTCGATAGCGTCGCGATGCCCGCTCCGGTGCCGCGCCTGTCGGCCACCCCGGGTGTGATCCGCCACGCGGGCGGCGTGGTGGGCTGCGACACCGCCGAGGTGCTGCGCGAGATGGCGGGTGTCACGCCGGAACAAATGGAACAACTGCATGCCGACGGCGTGGTATTCGATGCGGCGCTGTCGGCGGCGGCCGAGAATTCTGCGCGTGCCCGGCATGCAGCCGAGACCCTGTAACTCTCGTCATCACCGTCAGCCATGAGCTCCTTCAACGCCTACCTCATCTCCGGAAATGCAGCGCAAGTCAGTGCCGGATTCGCAGCGCTCACAGACGCAGCGCTCGACCCCGGCGAAGTGCTGGTTCGCGTGGCCTATGCCAGCGTCAATTTCAAGGACGCGTTGGCGGCCACCGGCAAGGGCCGGATCATCAAGCGCTTTCCGTGCGTCGGCGGCATCGATGCCGCCGGCGGCGTCGAGTCTTCCAGCGATCCGCGTTTCAATGCCGGCGATGCGGTGGTCGTGCACAGCCACGGCTTCGGGGTTTCGCACCACGGCGGCTATGCACCCCGTGCCCGGGTTCCCGCGGACTGGGTCAACAAGATCCCGGCCGGCCTGAGTCTGCTGGAAGCCATCACCATCGGCGTCGCCGGCTATACGGCGGCCCTGGCAATCGACCTGATGGAGCTCAACGGCCTCGCGCCGGGCAAGGGTCCGGTCATGGTCAATGGCGCGACCGGCGGCGTCGCCAGCATCAGCATCGATCTCCTGGCGCAGCGCGGCTACCACGTCGTGGCGATGACCAGCAAGAAAGACCAGGCCGACTATCTCCACCTGCTCGGTGCTGCCGAGGTCGTGGCAAGCGACGACCTGCCGCCCGCCACCAAGCCGCTGGAAAAGGCGCTTTGGCAAGGCGCTGTCGACTCGCTCGGCGGCGAACCGTTGGCGGTGCTCACGCGCACCGTGCAGAAGGACGGGATCATCGCCAGTATCGGCAATGCCGTGGGCATCGCGTTCAGCACGACCGTTATGCCGTTCATCCTGCGCGGCGTGCGGCTGATCGGTGTCAACTCGGACAACGAGCCCGAGCTGCGCAGTCGCATCTGGCAGCGCCTCGGGAGCGACCTGCGCCCGCGCCATCTCGCATCGATCGCCAACCTCAAGAAGTTCGGCGAGCTTCCTTCGATCATGGAAGCGGTGACGCTGGGACGAATACGGGGGCGCACGGTTATCGAGATCGATCCGGGCGTGAATTGAATAGGAATCCCACATCTGCCGACCGAGGAGGCAACATGATGAAGCTGCTCAGTGCAAGACCGAGCCCCTACGCCCGCAAGGTCCATATCGCACTTACTGAGAAGGGCATTCCGTTCGAGGTGATGACCGAGGTCCCGTGGAACAGGGACACTGCTACGCCACGGTACAACCCGCTCGAGAAGTTGCCGGTGCTGATTCTCGACGATGGCTCGACCGTGTACGAGTCGCGCTTTATCCTCGAATGGCTTGAGATCAAGTACCCGGAACCAGCCCTCTTTCCGAAGGATGCGGACGAACTGCTGGCCGCACGGAAACTGGAAGTGCTGGCAGACGGCATTTGCGATGCCTTCGTGCTAGCGCGCTTCGAGCGTCTTCGTCCGGAGGCTCACCAAAGCCAGCCCTGGCTCGACCGACAGCTGCGCAAGATGCACGGCGGGCTCAAAGAAGTGGCCCGCCTGGTACCCGCCGGCACCTATTGTGTCGGCAACCGCTTTGGTCTCGGCGATATCGCGGTGGGTTCGATGCTCGGCATGATTGCCCTGCGTGCGCCGGAAATAGACTGGCCGATCAGATATCCGAACCTCAAGGCCTTGTACGAGCGCCTGTCCGAGCGGTCATCGTTTCAAGCGACGGCTCCCGCACCCCAGGATGTCGAGGCGGGCGTCGTTTGAATGGCTTTCCGGCTTATCTGTTCTGCCACTCCGCTACTAGGAAACTACGAGATGAACGCACCCAAGTCAACCCGCGTGTTTCGAGCGATCGTCGCCGGGCTCAGCATGGCACTGGCCACGCAAGCAGTGGCCCAGACGCCGGCCCCCACCCCGAAAGACACGCTCATCCCGATCAACATTGCGATGCCTCTGTCGAGCTTGTGGCCGGCCTATATGGCTCGGGACCTGAAGTTGTTCGAGCAGGTGGGACTGAGTCCTAACTTCTACCAGTTCAACACCGGCGCTCCGATGATCGCGGGCATGAAGAGCGGAAGCCTCGACGTGGCGTGGACTGGGCTCGCGAACCTTTTCATGGTAGGACAGGGCGTTCCGCTTCGCATGATCCTCTATTTTCAGGATCAGTCCAGTCAACTGGCCTTCGTCGTAGATCCCAAGTCGGGGATCACGAGCTACAAGGACATTGCGAAGTCAAAGAATATCGGCGTGCCGACCGCCACGTGCAGCGAGGTTTCGCTTGTCCTCGCGGCGAAAGCCGCAGGGGTCCAGAGGACGGCGCTTCGCACCTCCAACCTCACGCCCAATCTTCTCCTTGGCGCGCTTCAGAACGGGCAGATCGATGGCACGTTCATCTGGGGACCCTGGTACCTGCTCATGCGGGATGCCGGCTACAAGATCGTCAATTGGGACAAGGACTACATGCCGACCAACGGTGGCGTCTGTGCCGGTACTGTTGCAGTGCGGCCTGAATTCCTGGCGGCCCATCCGTCCGTCGGGTGCAAGCTGATCAAGGTGCAGGCGCTGGCTTTGCAAGCGGGCCGCAAGGATCCCGAGCATGCGGTCAGGACCTTGCAGGAGGCACTCAATATCACGAACAAGCATGCAAGGGAACTTTACGAGACTTTGTACATTCCCAGCATCGAGTCACAACTCGATCCGAACTCGCCGTGGTCCCTGTCGAACAAGGACGGCGGACTGGCCGAAAAGCTTTACGTCGCAAGCGAGGCGCTGTACGAAGCAGGCGCATTCCGAACGCCGATTCCCAAGGCGTTGATCCAACAGTCGGTCGATGCGAAATACATCAAGGAGTATCTGGAGACGGATTGCAAGTGACGGGGCTGCGTTTTCCGTCGAGCCGCGACATTTACCGGCGGGCAGCGTCGCAGCTTCGATCCGATCGTTCTTGCAAGCGCTGAACTGGATCGTGCACAAATCGGCGAGCATTGCCGCAGCCGATGCACGAGCCGGTTCGCGTTCCGAGATCAGCGTCGCGAAGCGGCTGGCTCACGCCGGAACAAGTCGTCCCAAGAATGAGGTCTTCTGCCTTTTCGCTGATCGTGAATCCCGGGTATTCGGGTATTCGTCCAGGCCCGCCGGACGAGGCACGCCTGCAGCACAACGACCATTGCATCCGCCACGGCGGATCGGCCATATCGTGCTCCGAAGATGGCAGTCCGCGCGAGGGATAGGATTTTTGAACGCTCCTTTTCCGTCCCCATGGCACCCTGAACACGGCAGTACACGGCGCCCGATGCGCTTGAATCTGTCTTTGGATGCAGGCGGAGATCCTTTGGATGCAGGCGGAGATCCGTTGGGCGTTGACAGCCCAGCCGAAAAGCGTCTTCCCGGGTGCCGTCTACGGGTTACCCTTGTCGCCTGGCCGCTTCCATCGGTCCCGCAACCACTCGGACGCAGCCGACTCCAGCGGCCCTGCGCGCCGGGCCGCCTGAACAGTGGTGGATCGGAATCGTCAAGCCGCTTGCAGCGCTTGACCTCGAGCAGCTGTGCCCGTCTCCGACCCCGGCCACGCAAAGGGTCGCTGCGCGACCGAGAAGCCAAAACGCGGTCGCGCCATCGACAGGGAGACCATGGCAATGGTCCGCGACGCGCTCGACTTCAACCACTTCAGCGTTTCGATTCTTCACTGAACGACATCCGCCACGGCTCGTTCATCTCGACGCATTTCCCTTGACTTCTTCCGACGCTCAACAGATCCCGGTGTGGCTCAAGCAGCCAATGCCTGCACCGCCCTGGCGCCGGCGAGCGCGCGGAACTCGTCAACCGTCATCACGTGGGCGGTCGAGAACGCGAGGATCGTGAGGGTGGCCTTGTGCACTTCCGCTGCGCTCATTGCTCCCCATCCGACGTCGGGATAGTCGAACGTTCCGGTTGCATCGGAGAGGAACGCCACCTTGTAGTTGTGGAACATGGCGTCGCGCGCCGTGGCGTGGCAGCAGTTCTCGGTCGTCGTCCCGGAGATCACCACCGACGTGATCCCCCATTCCCGAAGGATCATGTCCATATCGGTCGCGAAGAAGGCGCTGTAGCGATGCTTCTTGATGACGTGCTCGCCCGGCGCCGGGGCGAGATCGGGGTAGATCTCGACGCCGGGGGAGCCATCCATCAGCGAAGATCGATCGGCAATCGGCGGATACAGGTCGTCGTACAGACCCATGTCGCAGCCGTCCTCGCGGTGCACGTGGGTGGTGTAGATCACGCGAATCCCACGCTCCCGGCAGAACTGCAAGGTCGCGGCGAGCTTCGACACCATGGCATGGGCCTGTTTCGACTGCAGCTTGGCGCCTTCGGCAACGAAGTCGTTCTCCATATCGACCACGATCATCACGGTCTTGCGGGGTTCGATTCGGTCAAAGCGATAGGGCATGGCGGTCTCCTGGGGTTGATTGCGATGGGGCGCGGCCGGCTTCAGCTTCAGCGACCGCCGTTGCGCTGCGGTCGGACCGGCCCATGGGCCGACCCTCAGGCCATTTTACGAGGGATAGGATTTTTAGACGCTCTTTTTCCGTCCCCATGGCACCCTGAACATGGCAGTACACGGCGCCCGATGCGCTTGAATCTGTCTTTGGATGCAGGCGGAGATCCTTTGGATGCAGGCGGAGATCCGTTGGGCGTTGACAGCCCAGCCGAAAAGCGTCTTCCCGGGTGCCGTCTACGGGTTACCCCTTGTCGGCTGGCCGCTTCCATCGGTCCCGCAACCACTCGGACGCAGCCGACTCCAGCGGCCCTGCGCGCCGGGCCGCCTGTTCGGCGAACTTCCCGCGGTCATGGACGCGGTGACGATGCGGCGCGTGTCAAGGTAGTTGTCGCCTCGTTCATGCAGCCATCGGCTGAATATTGTTGATGGTCGAATGCATCTTGACGATGGAGTCGCGTTCAGGGTTGAGCGTCACAGGGCCGATGGGCGACCAGTTGCGCGTGGAGCCCGACCAGCGAGCGGGGTTGAGCGCACGAGCGCGGGTGTACAGCGTGTGCCGCGCAGCCAGGATCGCGTGATCTTCACCGACGTGGCGCTGAGCCGGGCTGACGTAGCGGATGCCGCTGTGCCGATGGTCGTGGTTATACCAACGCACGAAGCCGGCGGCCCAGGTCCTGGCCTCATCGAGATCGGTGAAGCCTTTGACGGGGAACTCAGGGCGGTACTTGGCCGTGCGGAACAGCGACTCGGCATAGGCGTTGTCGTCGCTCACGCGGGGCCGCGAGTACGAGGGCTTCACGCCCAGCCAGTTGAGCATCGCAAGCACCGTGGTGGCCTTGAGCGTGGAGCCGTTGTCGCCGTGCAGCACCGGCTTGGCCGCCATGGTGGCGATGCCCTCGGCCAGCGCCGTGCGACGCACCAGATGCACGGCATGCTCGGAGTCATCCGTGTCGTGAACCTCCCAGCCCACGATCTTGCGGCTGTACAGGTCCAGGATCAGGTACAGATGGAACCAGCGGCCCATCACGACGGCCGGCAGATAGCTCATGTCCCAGCACCAGACCTCGCGCGCGGCGGCGGCAATGTGCGTAGTCGGTGGGCGCGAAGCCTTGGCAGCCTTGGCGCGACCGCGGTGGACGTTTTGCCCGTGCTCACGCAGCACGCGGCTGAAGCTGGATTCGCTGGCCAGGTAGACGCCCTCGTCGGCCAGCATGGGCACGATGCGCGCCGGTGGCACCGCCGCGAAGCGCGGCTCGTTGGCCACGGCCAGCAGTTGCGCACGCTCGGCTGGGCTCAGGGCATGGCTGGGAATGGGGCGCACAGCGTGCGGCCTGCCATCGCCCGCTGTGAGCCCACCATGGGCCTTCCAGCGCTGCAGGGTGCGCAGCTCGATGCCGGCGGTCTCGCAGGCCAGGCGCAGCCGCGCGCCGGCGGTGTGCGCCATGAGGATGTTCTGGGCCACGGTCCGGCGATCTTCGAGGCCGATCATTCGTCCTCGCCCTTGTGGAAGATCGCCTCGAGTTTTTTTGACAGCACCAACAGTGCCGCCGTCTCGGCCAAAGCGCGGTCCTTGCGCAGCAGGTCGCGCTCGAGTTCCTTGATGCGCTTGCGGTCGGCCCGTGTGGCCTGCGGGCTGGCCCGCGCGTCCTCGGGATCGGCCAGAGCACTGGTGCAACTGCCACGCCACTTGTCGAGCTCGGCCGGATATACGCCGTGCTCGCGGCACCAGGCGTTCTTGCCCGCCTCGCTCATCGCCGCCGTGGTGATCACGGCCTCCAGCCGGGCCCCCGCAGTCCAGCCCCGCCCTCGGGCGGGCCTGGACTGCGCATCCTCGCGCCAGCGCTCCAGTGTTCCCGCTCCAATGCCCACTTCCGTCGCAACCAGATCCAGCGCCGCGCTCTCAGGCGGCAGCAACCGTGCTACCGCTCTGTCCTTGAATGCTTGTCCGTATCGAGCCAAGTCCGTCCTTCATCGCCGCCCCCCGGGTTGCTGTTCTATCGGGGCGACAACTATTCTGACGCGGGGGGTCGCCCAGGTGGCGCTTGTAGGCCGCGGCGTGTGGTCCGATTGGACTGGCAGCGAGCCAATCGACGTCAACGATGCGCGAATGCTGAGTGGTGTCCATGGTGATCTCCGGGAGTGGGATCACCAGTGCGCGCCGAAGCCGAAACTATGTCCAGTTCAGTGAGTGACCATCCCGACGTATGCCGCGCCGATGCTGCCCGGGCGCCATCAGCGTCGAGGCCCCTGCGCATAGTCGCGACATGTGCATAGGGGTCGTTATGCAAAGCTCTCCATAGCGACCCAAAGCAGCCGTTCGTTCCCCTGAAACTAAACGCCGAAGCGGACGTCCCCCGTCTCCATGTCGGCGAAGCAGCACCCGGCGCGCCAACGACCGGTTCGCGACATCTAGCTCATTGATCGCGCCTGGCCCGGCTGACATGTTCGAACCCAATAGCCCCTCGCCGCCTCTATGTGGCGACCGCATGCTGGGCACAGAGATCGCCTTCAAGAAGTTAAAGCCGCCTTGCGCCACAATGTCGGCGCCGATTTCAAGTTGACCCACCCTGCCGATCTCAGCTTGACCCGGGGATGGGAGCCGGCGTTGTACCTGCCGACTGTGGATAACTGTAGCTCTTTGGTGAGCGGCCTGCCGTCCCCCGTGACCATACTGCGTCGATTCGACGACGCTCTCGCCGACCAGCGATTAGGCGGCTGGTTTCTGCCAGTGGTGCGGCAGCAGCTCTTCAATGCGGCTGTTGAGGTGGCTGGGAAGCCGCTC